>CAYLPO010000277.1:0-3087 GCA_964385575.1 uncultured Lachnospiraceae bacterium
TGTTTAAGAACACGATCTTTAAGGGCGAGGCGGTCCCCTTCGTGATGGAGCTGCCGAACTACCGGCTGCCGAGCGGGAAGACCGTCGCGCAGCTTCTCTGGGAGAAGGCGAAGGATTTCCTGCAGCGCGCGTTCTCGGTCATCCTGATCGCGACCATCGTCGTGTGGTTCTTAAAGAGTTTTGACTTCCACCTGAACCTGGTGACGGATTCGTCTGCGAGCATCATGGCGGCCATCGCGGGCGTGCTGGTGCCTCTGATGCGGCCCGTGGGACTGGGCGACTGGCATATTGTGACGGCGCTGATCACCGGATTTATGGCGAAGGAGAGCGTGGTCTCCACGCTGGAGGTGCTGTTCGCGGGCGGCGTGCAGCGCGTGATCACTTCGGCGCAGGCGGTGTCGATCCTGGTGTTCAGTCTGCTGTATACGCCGTGTGTGGCGGCCATCGCGTCCATTCGGCGCGAGATGGGGCGGCGTTGGGCGGCCGGCGTGGTGGTCTGGCAGTGCGTCGTGGCCTGGGTCGCGGCGCTCGTCGCGTGGCTGATCGCGCATGCGTTGCTGGGGTGAGAGGAGCAGCGTCGAGGTAAGCAGAGCGTGTTGAGGTGATCGGTACCGCACCGCGCTGATTACATGATCGAGGCACAGGTGCTCCGGCGCTGTCTGGGGATTTGACTGGTGGAGGTATTCGAATGCAAGCTGCAGATATGATTTTGATCGCCGCGATCGCGGCAGCCGTCATCGGAGCGGTGTGCGCCATCGTGCGGAGCCGCCGGAGGGGCGGCGGGTGTGCCGGCTGCGGCTATTCCGGAAGCTGTTCGGGCTGCAGCGTCTGCCGAAATAGTGGTAAATCTGATTAAACAAGACTACTATACCGTCTATTTTTTCTTAGTCCTATTCTGAACAAGGCATTTTCTTGCTTCGATTGGATTTACTGATTCACGGTCTAATCATTCAAGATATTTTCCTGCGATTATCCAGATTTTAGACATTTAAGCTTTGCAATTCTAAAAAACCTATCAAAAAAGAGTTCAAAAATAGTACTATAGATAAACAGACGGCATTTCAGTCCTATTGTATGCAATCTGACGACATTTCTGCTCAAAATCCAGCAGGTTTATGAGCCTTTCGGAGGTGCTTTATGAATGAGATCTTTACCAGAGTGAGTATCCGCAAATACGAGGACCGGCCCGTCGAGCCGGAGAAGATCGAAAAACTCCTGCGCGCGGCCATGGCTGCGCCGTCCACCGCGAACCAGCAGCCCTGGGAGTTCTATGTGGTGACGGACCGCGCGAAGATCGAGGAGCTGTCGAAAGTCACGCCTTTCACGAGTGCGGCCGCCGGAGCGCCGGTCGTGTTTGTGCCTTGCTATCGCACCACGCGCGTCAAGGACGTCGAGTGGGGACTGCTCGATCTGTCCGCCGCGACGGAGAACCTCCTGCTGGAGGCGGTCGCCCTGGGGCTCGGCGCCTGTTGGATGGGCATCGCCCCGAATAAGGAGCGGATCGCGGAGTGTGACGCGCTGCTGGGGATCACCGAGGCGGACGAGATCCATTCGTTCTGCATCATCCCGGTGGGGTACCCGGCGGAGGAGCGTCTTCAGATCGACCGTTATGAGGAAGAACGCGTACATCGGATCTGACGCGATAAAAGGGAACGCTTCTGCTTGCCTTTTTGAAGGACATCAAGGAAATGACAGAAAAAGAAAAAATGCTCGCCGGTGAGTTTTACGACCCCATGGACGCGGAACTCACCGCGCTGCGGATGAAGGCGCACCGCCTGAGCCGCGCATACAACGCCGCGGACGAGACAGATGAGACAGAACGCGCCGAGATCCTGTGCGAACTGCTCGGCTATGAGCCGGAGAATGTGCATTTCGCCGGGCCGGTGCAGTTCGACTACGGCTGCTTTACGAGGCTGGGCCGGAATATTGACGTGAATTTCAATTTCACCGTGCTGGACTGCGCGCCCGTGACCATCGGGAGCGACGTGTTCATCGGTCCGAATGTCTCCATCCTGACGCCGGTCCACCCGCTGCGCTGGCAGGAGCGGGACACGTACGTCCGAGCGGACGGCGTGCGGACGGACCGGGAGGCGGCGAAACCCGTGACGATCGGGGATCACTGCTGGCTCGCGGGCAATGTCACGGTCTGCGGCGGCGTGACCATCGGCGCCGGAAGCGTGATCGGTGCCGGGAGCGTGGTGACGCGTGACATCCCGCCGGATACGTTCGCGGCGGGGGTGCCGTGCAGGCCTGTAAAGAAGATACAGTGAGTAAGACCAAACGTAATTCAGCATGAAGGAACACCATACGAAAAGCATGAGCGACAAAGAACGGATCGAGGAATTATACCGCACATACTGGCAGTGCATGATCGACAAGGATATTGCCGGGATGGACCGGATCATGGCTGACGAATATGAACTCCGGCACATGACAGGACTCAGACAGCCGAAAGAGGATTTCTTCCGGTCTGTGATCAGCGGGGAACTGAATTATTATTCCGCGAAGCACGATGAGATCATCGTTCAAGTGTCCGGTGAAACCGCGACGATGATCGGGCGAAGCCAGGTGGTGGCAGCCGTTTACGGCGGCGGCCGAAATCTGTGGAGGCTTCAGGGAGACTTCACGCTGAAGAAAGAAGACGGAGTCTGGAAGCTGACATCTAGCAGAGCATCGACATACTGACGGACGGAGGGTTCCGTCAGGAAAGCTTCCTTTCAAAAACGACCGCTCGGCATCATGCCGGGCGGCCGTTTTGTGCTTAAAACAAAGAGTAATCAGCGGTCTCGGACCACTTTTTCGTACCGGTCAGTTCGAGATCGTCACGCCGCCGTCGATGACCAGCTGCTGGCCGGTCACGAACGCGGACTCGTCGGACCCCAGATACACCGCGCCGTACGCGATATCCTCGGGCTCGCCCAGGCGGCCGACCATCACGACGTGGTCGATCATATCCTGCTGGACTTCCTTCGAATTCTTCACGTTCTCGGGGGTCATGTTCGTGTTGATCGGGCCGGGCAGGATGCAGTTCACGCGGATGCCCTGGCGCGAGAACTCCTTCGCGACGTTCTTCGACAGGGTCGCGAT
>CAYLPO010000278.1:0-3087 GCA_964385575.1 uncultured Lachnospiraceae bacterium
ACCGCCTCGAAGATCTTTGCGGACTGGTAGGACTGCAGGGTGCTGATACCCATCTTCGCGGCGATCTTCACGATGCCGTTCAGGACCGCATGATCGTAGTCGTCCACCGCGGTGTGATAGTCTTTCTCGAGAATGCCGGCGCGGATCAGCTCGCCGATGCACTCGTGCGCCAGATACGGACAGACCGCACGCGCGCCGAAGCCGAGCAGGACCGCAAACTGATGCACATCCCGCGGTTCCGCGCTCTCGAGGATCAGGGAGACCTGCGTGCGCTTCTTCGTGCGGACCAGGTACTGTTCCACGCAGGAGACTGCCAGCAGCGACGGGATCGGCATATGGTTCTCGTCCACGCCGCGGTCGGAGAGGATGATGATGTTCGCTCCGTTCGCGGAAGCGCGGTCGACCGCAATGCACAGCTGGTCGAGCGCCTTTTTCAGGGAAGTATGCTTATAGAAGAGCAGGGAGAGCGTCTCGGCTTTCAGTCCGGGTTCATGCAGCTCGCGGATCTTCATGAGATCGACTTCGGTGAGGATCGGATCTTCGACCTGAAGCATATGGACGTTCGCACTCTGTTCCTGAAGCAGATTGCCGTCGGAACCGATGTAGACGGTCGTGTCCGTTACGATCTTCTCTCGCAGCGAGTCGATCGGCGGGTTGGTGACCTGCGCGAACAGCTGCCGGAAATAATGTGACAGCGGGCGGACCTTCTCCGAAAGCACCGCCAACGGGGCATCGTGCCCCATGGAGGCGGTCTGCTCGACCCCGTTTTCCGCCATGGGGAGGATATCCGAACGCACGTCCTCGTAGGTGTAGCCGAACACGCGGTACAGGCGGTCACGCTGCTCCTGCTCATAGACCGGGACGCTGCGGTTCGGGATCGGGAGCTCGGAAAGATGTTTCAGATTCCGGTCCAGCCACTCGCCGTAGGGCTGTCTCTGCGAAAACAGGTCCTTGCATTCCCCGTCGGAGATGATGCGCTTCTGCTTCGTGTCCACGAGCAGGATCCGGCCCGGCGAGAGCCGTTTTTTCTCGATGATCTGCTCTTCGGGGATGTCCAGCACGCCGACCTCGGAGGAGAGGATCAGCCGCCCGGTGTTCGTCATATAGTAGCGGGCAGGACGCAGGCCGTTCCGGTCCAGCGTCGCACCGACCAGCTCGCCGTCGGTAAATAGGATCGCGGCCGGGCCGTCCCAGGCCTCCATCATGGTCGCAGAATAATGGTAAAAATCCTTCCGGTCCTGCTTCATGAACTTGTCGTGCTTCCAGGGCTCCGGAATCAGCGCCATCATGGCGAGCGGGAGCGGCATGCCGTTCATGTAGAGAAATTCGAGGGTGTTGTCCAGCATGGCCGAGTCCGAGGCGGTCTTCGGGATCACCGGAAAAACTTCAGCGGCATGGTTCTTCAGGAACGGAGAGGACATGGTCTCTTCGCGCGCCAGCATACGGTCGATGTTTCCGCGGATCGTATTGATCTCGCCGTTATGCGCGATCATGCGGTACGGATGCGCCTTGTCCCAGCTGGGCGTCGTGTTCGTGGAAAACCGCGAGTGGACGATAGCAATGGCGGTCTCAAACTGCGGATCGCGCAGATCATCGTAAAACGCGCGCAGCTGGCCGACCAGAAACATGCCCTTATAGACGATGGTGCGCGAGGAGAGGGAGCAGATATAGGTGTCCTCGGAACTCTGTTCGAACTCGCGGCGGATCACATAGAGCGTGCGGTCAAATGCCGCGCCGGCCCCGGTTCCTTCCGGGCGCAGCAGGAACGCCTGCCGGATCTCCGGCATGGAGTTTTTCGCCATATCGCCCAGAATCTCCGGGTGGATGGGAACGGTGCGCCATCCCAGCAGGCGGACGCCGTTCTTCTCACAGATCACTTCGAACATGCGCGCGGCGAAGGTGCGCTTCATGGAATCGGCCGGAAAGAAGAACATCCCGACCCCGAGGTCGCCGTCCGCGACGGGATACCCTGTGCAGTTTGGGTTAAGGTCAATGCCGGCATTCTCCGCGACTTTGCGGAAAAAAGGACCGCAAATCTGGGTAAGGATCCCGACGCCGTCGCCGACCTGCCCGGTGGCGTCTTTTCCGGCGCGGTGTTCCAGCTTTTCTACGATGCAGAGCGCATCCTCCAGTACCTGACGGTCCGGCGTGCCGTCGATGTTCGCGACGACGCCGATGCCGCAGGCGTCTTTTTCTGAATGAAGATCACTCAGATAACGTCGGTATTCTTCCTGATTCATGGATGAGATCCCCCTGTTACAGTGACTGATCGCGGCCAAAGGCCTTCCGGTTAAGGTTTCGGTGATAGTTCTTACATATATAATTTTGTTTTTGCGCTTGCTGATCGGCGTCCGTTTTTCGGAGAGGAGCCGCGAACGGCTTAAGTAAACACTTATGATGAGTATAAGTCATAAATTATGAAAGTCAAGCAAAAACATTTTACATCGAAAGTATTGACAGATTTAATTATGAGGGTTATAACCTAAAACGTAAGACAAAGCGTCTTCGGTGATCTTTTATCTCCGAGGGCGCTTTCTCTGTTTTTTCGGACAGGGAAGGTTAGGAAGGAAAGAGAACGAAGGAAAGGTAAGGAGGAACTCAAAATGGCAAACGTACCGGAGTATTTTGGAAAACTGGTGTTTGATGACCGCGTCATGAAGGCCAGACTGACCGCATCGGAATATGCTTCCTTAAAGAAGACGATCGATGAGGGACAGAAGCTGGATCCGAATATCGCGGGCGCTGTGGCCGCTGCGATGAAAAACTGGGCGATCGAGAACGGGGCCACACACTTCACGCACTGGTTCCAGCCGCTCACCGGTGTGACGGCCGAAAAGCACGACAGCTTCATTACCCCCTCGCCGGACGGCGGTGTGATCATGGAGTTTTCCGGGAAAGAGCTGATCAAGGGCGAGCCTGATGCATCTTCCTTCCCGAGCGGGGGCCTGCGCGCGACATTCGAAGCCCGCGGCTACACCGCCTGGGACCCGACTTCCTACGCTTTTATTAAAGGAAAGACGCTCTGCGTCCCGACCGCGTTCGCGTCCTACGGCGGCGAGGCGCTCGATAAGAAGACGCCACTGCTGC
>CAYLPO010000279.1:0-3062 GCA_964385575.1 uncultured Lachnospiraceae bacterium
GTCTGCATCTGCATGTTCGGGGACATCCAGCTCATGCCGCCGCTCTCGGTGATCATGGACTCGCCGTTCTCCAGGTAGCAGATGACGACCGGAAGGTTGCCGCCCTGAATATCATATCTCATAGTCTCTTCCTCCAATTCACATACATGTTTGCAGTTCCGCGGATGCCCGAGCGCCCGTAGCTCCTATACCTCTTCCGTACAGGGCAATGCAGGCATTCCTTCATTGAGAAATAACTTTGTTTGTATTATATTATTTGTGTATGCGGTTTTTCAATGGATATCACGCATACATCTCTTGCGTTTTTCTCACAAATCATTTTTTCAACAGAAGCGGAAGAAACATTGCCTGCACCGCAGGCATAAAGATAACGACAAATAGAAAGGGGATCATTTCAATGAACGCACGCAAATTTCCGCACCTGAGCTCGCCGATCCAGATCAACGGCATCACGCTCCGGAACCGGATGTGCTCCGCTCCCATGGGCGGTACCGACATCACGAATGACGGCTGCGTCGGACCGAAGTCCGCAGCTTTCTATGAGCTGCGCGCCAGAGGCGGCGCTGCGGTCGTCTATGTTTCCGAATTTATGGTCCATGAGTCCGACGGCTCGCATGCGTACCGCCTGGATACGCGGATCCTGAACTCGCTGGGTGCCGCGACCTACGCGGCCGACGCCATCCGCCGGCACGGTGCCATGCCCGGCCTGGAGCTCTCCCACTCCGGTATGTATGCCGGCACCTATATGACGGATAAGTCGAAGCAGAAGGGCCTGGTCCAGTACAGTTCGTCCGACGGTGTCCGTCCGGACGGCATCCCGGTCAAGGGTCTGGATAAGGAAATGATGAAGGAGATCATCGAGGCTTATGCGCGCACAGCCGCTCTGGGCAAGCGCGCCGGTTTTGAGATCGTCATGGTACACGCGGGTCACGGCTGGCTGCTGAACCAGTTCCTGTCTCCTTTCTTCAACAAGCGCACGGATGAATACGGCGGCTCCGTCGAGAACCGCTGCCGGTTCGTGAAAGAAGTCCTGACGGCCATCCGCGAGGCGGTCGGCCCCAGATTTCCCATCGAACTGCGCCTTTCCGGTGACGAATTTATTGAGGGCGGCTACAACCTGCAGGACTGCTGCGAGATTGCGAAGGAACTCGAGCCCTACGTGGACCTGTTCCACATCTCCGCGGGCACGTATCAGCGCGGCTTCGGAAATACGCATCCGTCCATGTTCAAGGAGCACGGCTGCAATGTCTATCTGGCCGCCGAGATCAAAAAGCATGTTTCAAAGCCGGTCGCCACGCTGGGCGGCCTGACCGATCCGGAGATGATGGAGGAGATCATCGCCAGCGGCAAGGCTGACATCGTCTACATGGGCAGACAGCTCCTCTGCGATCCCGAGCTTCCCAGAAAGGTCGTTGAGGGACGCGACGAAGAGATCGTCCACTGCATGCGCTGCTTCACCTGCATGGCGGAGCGTGCCGCCACGTCGACCCGCCGCTGCTCGGCGAACCCGCTGATCGGCCGCGAGATGGACGGCATCGAGGTCTATCCTGCGCCGCAGAAGAAGAAAGTCCTGATCGCAGGCGCAGGCCCCGGCGGACTGTATGCGGCCTACACTGCGGCCAGACGCGGCCATCAGGTCATCCTCTGCGAGAAGGAGTCCGAGGTCGGCGGCATCCTGAAGAGTGAGGTCGCGCTTCCGTTCAAGCGCGAGATGTACCGCCTGGGTGGAACCTATAAGCTGCTGGCGGAGCGCGCCGGCGCCGAGATTCGTCTGAACACCGAGGTCACCCCCGAGCTTGTGGAGGCTGAAGCCCCCGATGCACTGATCATCGCGGTCGGTTCCTCTCCCATCGTTCCGCCGATCCCCGGTCTGGACGGTGATAACGTCGTGATCGTGAACAACTACTACCTCGAGAAGGACAAGGTCGGCGATCACGTCGTGGTCCTGGGCGGCGGCCTGGCCGGCTGCGAGGCGGCCATTCACCTCGCGCAGGAAGGCAAATATGTCCACCTCGTGGAGATGCGCGGTGAACTGGCGCCCGACGCGAACGTACGTCACCGCCCGCTGATGCTGGCTGAGATGGAGCGCCTCTCCGACTTCCTGACCATCCACACCGACACGAAGGCCCTGAAGGTCACGCCCGAGGGTGTCATCTGTGAGATCGAGGGCGGTGAGCAGGTGAAGGTGCCCGGCAGTTCCGTGATCTGCGCGCTGGGTCAGCGTTCGAACACGAAGACCGTCGAGGCGCTGATGGACACCGCTCCTTACGTGCGGGTGATCGGTGATGCTTCCCGCGTGTCGAATATCACGAACGCGACGTATTGGGGGCATTGGGCGGCGCTGGATATCTGATATCCGGTCAATATTGCTCTTAGTTTTCGTAAAGAGAACGCTTTCACGATGAGTGAGGCGTTCTCTTTTTCTGTGTTACCTTATCCTGTCCTGCTCCCGTCCGAAAGCGCTCCTCCCTCGCGGAATGTCAGCGGCTCTTCGCGCGGCGGGATGCTGGGGCACCGCTCGAATTCGGCGGATAATCTCATGATTATCCACCTCAGTCTCGCTGAAATCCCGATTCGGATATCGGGATTTCTCCCTGCATCCCGCTCGCTCATCGCCAGACATTCCTGTTCGTTCGTCGATGCTTTCGTTCCGGGAGCAGGGCTGTCAAAGAAATAGCATCACTGACAAGAAAAAACACAAACGATCTCCTCATTCCAGGCAGAACCGCCTGAAAAGTCTCGCCTCCGAAGCGCTTTTTTGTGCTCGGTCGAAATCAGTCGGCTGATCACAAACATCGTTCTGCTCCCGCGCGGAAGCATTGACGCGCGACCTTGAATGACACTTGCGTGGAGCGATTAAATCGAGGGAGGAATTCCGATCTCCCAATCGGAATTCCGGCGAGACTGAGGCTGAAAACACCTGCCTTGTTTTCAGCCGAATTCGAGCCGTGCCCTCGATTCTGCACGCGATCACGCTGTGATCATTCAGGAAGCGCGTCACGTTTCCGCGCGGGAGCAGAACGATACTGTATTAACGATCATTTTCCCAAACAGCAAAACAC
>CAYLPO010000280.1:0-3054 GCA_964385575.1 uncultured Lachnospiraceae bacterium
GCTACTCGGGTTATGTGGTGCAGTCTATAGTGAACAACTTCGTGCCGCTGCTGTTTGTGTATTTTGGCGCACAGTACGGTATTTCGCTTATAAAGATAACCTTCATCGTTACCTTCAACTTCATACTTCAGCTCATGATCGACCTTGCGTCCGCGTTCTTTGTCGATCGCATTGGCTACATACGCGCGATGCTCCTTTCTAACTTCATGTCGGCGGCGGGGATGGTGTTCCCAGAAATCGTGAGCGTGACGTTCTCGCTGACGTTCAAGGTCAGCTTGTTGAGCGAGACTGCCGAGTCGAGCGTCAAGGTCGCGTCACCCGTCACGTTGATGATGTAGTTCTTTGTCGCGTCGTCCGTAGTCCACCCGTCGAGGGCTCCCGAACCCCATGTCGCGTCGGACGATATCGTCGCTTCGGCGGGCGCGGAATAGATAATCGAGCCGTCGGCCTTGTAAGAAGACGCCCCCAGTCCGAAGCCCAGATAAGGCACGTCGGACCAGTAGCCCAGGTTATGCATGCAGGGAAAACCGGACTTTGCGTAGTTGGAGATCTCGTACTGCTCATAACCGTACTCCGCCAGGATCTCTCCGGTCATGTGATCCATGAGACGGTCATCCTCCTCGGAGGGCAATGCCGGAAGCTCCGCCCGCGCGGAATCTTCCGCGACCGTTCCCACGCGCGCTTCCCCTGCGATATCCCCGTATTTCTCATAAAAGGGCGTGCCCTCTTCGATGATCAGGCTGTAGGCGGAAATGTGCTCCGGACCGAACTCCGCGGTCTCCCGCAGCGCGCGCTCCCAGTCGGCGGGTGTCTGACCGGGCAGAGAATGGATCAGATCCACGCTGACGTTCCGGAAGCCGGCCTCACGCACCAGGCGGTACGCCTCTTCGAAATCCGCCATGGTATGGATGCGCCCTAGGGTCTCCAGAAAACGGTCATCCGTCGACTGCAGGCCGATGCTGATGCGGTTCACGCCCCCAAAACGCAGGCGCGACAGCTTCCCGATATCCACCGCGCCGGGGTTCACCTCGCAGGTTACTTCCGCGTAGGGAGAAAGCGTGAAGCGTTTCTTCACCGCGGTCATGATCCGGTATAGCTGTTCCCCGGTCAGAATGGAAGGCGTGCCGCCTCCGATATAAACGGAAGAAACGACAGCATCCTCCGGGATGTGCAGAGCACATGCCGGCAGGGATTCGCCGCCAAGTGCAAAAGACTTCTCCCCGGCGGATCTGCCTGCCGCCGCGATCTCCGCGCAGAGCGCCTGCACATAGGACTCGCGCGTCTGCTCATCGGCAGGCGCGCTTAAAAAATCACAGTATCCGCACTTGCGCAGGCAGAACGGAATGTGGATATAAAGTTCCAGATTCATGGCCTCGAGGCCCCTCCTTACAACTAGTCCTCATCCAACTTCAGCACGGACAGAAACGCCTTCTGCGGGATCTCCACACTGCCGATCTGGCGCATGCGCTTCTTTCCCTCCTTCTGCTTCTCCAGCAGCTTCCGTTTCCGGCTGATGTCGCCGCCGTAACACTTGGCCAGAACATCCTTGCGCAGGGCCTTGATGGTCTCGCGGGCAATGATCTTCCCGCCTACCGCAGCCTGAACGGGGATCTCGAACAGATGCCGCGGGATCTCCTCCTTCAGGCGCTCGCACATGCGGCGGCCGCGCTCATAGGCCGATCCCTCAAACACGATGAACGAGAGCGCGTCCACTTCCTCGCGGTTTACCAGGATATCCAGCTTCACCAGCTTTGAGCGCTGGTAGCCCTTCAGTTCATAGTCCAGCGATGCGTAGCCGCGCGAACGCGACTTCAGCGCATCGAAAAAGTCATAGATGATCTCATTCAGCGGCATGTCGTACTTCAGGACCGCGCGGTTATCTTCCAGATAATCCGTCCCGATGTAGGTGCCGCGCCGCTCCTGGCACAATGTCATGATCGCGCCGATATACTCGGTCGTCAGCATGATCTCCGCGCGCACCACGGGTTCTTCCATGTAGTCGATCTCCGAGGGATCCGGCATATTCGTGGGGTTCGTGAGCTCGATCATCTCGCCGTTCGTCTTATAAATGCGGTAGATGACGCTGGGGCTGGTCAGAACCAGGTCCAGATCGTACTCGCGCTCCAGGCGCTCTTCGATGATCTCCAGGTGCAAAAGCCCCAGGAAACCGCATCGGAAGCCGAAGCCCAGAGCCACCGAGGTCTCGGGTTCGAACTGAAGCGCAGCGTCGTTCAGCTGCAGCTTCTCGATGGCTTCACGCAGGTCCTCATAGTGCGCGCCGTCCGCCGGGTACACACCGCAATAGACCATGGGCGTGACCTTTTTATAACCGGGCAATGCCTCGGCGCACGGCCGGTCCGCCTCGGTCACGGTGTCGCCGACGCGGGCGTCGCGGACGTTCTTGATGCTCGCGGTGAAATAGCCGACCATGCCCGCGGACAGGTCGTCGCAGGGGATGAACTGCCCCGCGCCGAACGTGCCGACTTCGACCACCTCAGCGGTCGCGCCGGTCGCCATCATCTTCACTTTCGTGCCCTTTTTGATGGTTCCGTCCATGATCCGGAAGAACACGATCACGCCCTTGTACGGATCATAGACCGAGTCAAAGATCAGCCCTTTCAGCGGAGCATCCGGGTCGCCTTCCGGCGCCGGGATCTTTTCCACGATCTGCTCCAGCACATCCTCGATCCCCAGTCCCAGCTTCGCCGAGATCTTCGGGGCGTCCTCCGCCTCGATGCCGATGATGTCCTCGATCTCATTGACGACGCGCTCAGGGTCGGCACTCGGCAGATCGATCTTATTAATGACCGGGAACACCTCCAGGTCATGATCCAGCGCCAGGTAGACGTTTGCCAGCGTCTGCGCCTCGATGCCCTGCGCCGCGTCCACGACCAGAATGGCACCGTCGCAGGCCGCCAGGCTCCGTGAAACCTCGTAGTTAAAGTCTACATGGCCGGGGGTGTCGATCAGGTTGAAGATGTACTCCTCCCCGTTTTTCGCGCGGTAAACCGTGCGGACCGCCTGGGATTTGATCGTGATGCCGCGCTCGCGCTC
>CAYLPO010000281.1:0-3027 GCA_964385575.1 uncultured Lachnospiraceae bacterium
CCACGGAAAACTGGTTGAAGAAATAAATACGGTCCACCTGCTCCGGAACCTCGTATTCTTCGGCCTTCGCATGGACAAATGCGACCTTGTCCCCCGCCGCCGCGCGCTCCTGGTTCTCGCACGCAGCGCCGTAGATCCGCTCGTCATACTCCACGCCGATACAGCGGCAGCGGATCTGATAAGACAGAAAAAATTCCACTCTCCCCTTGCCGCAGCCGTAGTCGAGCAATGTGTTCTTTTTCCCGAGATAGCCGCTGTTCGCCAGTCGTTCCAGCACCGCATACGGAGTCGGCTCATAAGGATACCGATACGTGTCCGAGTTAGTATCGTCGCGGCCCGCGGTCCTGATCTTCAGGAGTTGGTCCCAGTCGGTCATATTTCACCCTGCCTGCTGTTTCAAATGCGATCGTCCTGCGGCGCAGAACTTATCTTAGAATATAAACGTCTTCATTCTCTTCTCCGGGATTCTCCTGAACCGCCGTGAAGAACAAGGTCTTATGCACCAGCTGATCCGGGTGCTCCGAATCATATCCCGTCATGTAGCGGAACCTGGGCACCTGATGAAAGTGCTCGACTGCAATATAATCCGAAACCGTAAAAGCCGCAAACAGCGCTAAAATGCATCCGACAGCGGCCAGGATCCGTACTCTCCGTTTGACGGCCCGCGACCGAAGCATCACCCAGACTCCGATGACCAGAATAACACTTCCGAACACGGAATAAATGCTGCCCCAGCTGCTCTCGCTCGGAAATACCATCAGCGCGGAAATGATGATGACCATCCCAAACACCGACAGCAGTATGCCGATCACTTTCCGTTTTCCGTTCTTCACTTCATTCCGGCTGTATTCCGCCATGGCGGCAGCGGTCTCTCTCGTTTCCTGATTCATGTTCTCGCTTTTCCTTTCTCCGTCAATGATCTCCGGTATGCTGACATCGTAAAGATCAGCCAGGTCGACCAGCATACCGATATCCGGCATGTTGCTTCCGGTCTCCCACCGGGATACCGTTCTGTTCGAGACTCCCAGCCGTTCTGCCAGGGCCTCCTGAGTCAACTGTTTTTCTTTTCGAAGCTCCTTTAAGAAGCAACCGATCTTGATCTGATCCACTTGGGGCGACCTCCTTTCCCTGCCAGAATACCGTTCCCACATAAGATTTCACACGACACAAAGCGAGAAATGCCGTGTTTTCAGCAGGACATCCCTGTCTTTTCCCCTGATAAAGCAAAAACTTCAGCGATCGCTCACTGAAGTCCTGTTTTACGCATACCGCAGGCCATCTGCCGCCGGAAAGACCGGGTCAGATCTCCGTCAGCGTATACACCGTGGGGATATCCGCACGCATGACATGATAGCGGATCCCGCCCGGGAAATCCTCCCGCTCGATGGAGACCGCCTTGTCCTCACGCTTCCGGATCCAGGCGTCCGGATCATCGATCTCGAGTTCCTCGAAAAAGACGTCGCGCATCTGATTATTACTGCAGTCGTTTTTGATCTCACAGATCACTTCATATTCCATGGGTCGTCTGCCTTTCTGTCTGCTCATCTTTGACAATACTGCCGCGAAATCACACTCTTCACGCGACCGTGTCAATGATCACCGTGCCGCCCGTCAGGTCAATGTAGAGAAGCTTTCCCTTGATCTCTGTATCCGTTCCCATGACGTCGGTGAGGACCACGGAATCTTCCTTTACATTGATCTCCGCCACATAACGCACGCAGATGTTCTCTTCTTCTTTTTGATTCAAATACGCCGTCGAAAGACACATATTACGCCTCCTTCATGATCTTCTCAGATCTGCAGATCTTTTTTCGGATGGATAAGACCATCATACACATTTGCCCGGAAAGTGCAAGTTCCGGGATCTCAGCCAGAATCAGAAAAAGTTCCGGCCCGCCTTCATGACGGACCGGAATCAAAACTTTACCTGTGAAATGTCATCCGATGCGAAACATCAGTCGCTTCACATCAGCCGATCACATCAGCCGGAGTCTGCTTACAGCATCGGCTCCATGGAAAGCGCCGGGTGGCCTTTCTCCGCGAGCCACTCCATCATGACCTCGAGCTCATCCGCCGAAGGGGCGATGGTCTCGTCACAGATCATATCGGTGAAGTTCTCGATGCCGTACATCTCCTTCATGGTCTCGTTCAGCGCGTCGCCGACCGCTTCCTTCAGCATCTTCGGCATCCAGACGATACGCTGTGCGCCGCCCTCGGCCTTCATGAATTTCTTCGAGGAGATGAAGTGACGGCCGTGACCCATGAAGCCGGGGGTCTGCTCGCCGCCGCCGGTCATGGAGGCCAGCTCCGCGAAGGTCATGCCGATGGGAGTGCTGCCGGTGTACTCGCGGTTCACGATGACCACGCCGTTCGTCATGGGCTCCAGACCGCAGATGCACTCGAAGCAGCCGCAGGAGGTCATGGGGTTCACGATGATCGAGTACAGCGTGACCTCGTCCAGCGCGCCCTGCGAATACTCATGGACCGCACGGTTGACGTCGGGCCAGATACCGATCTCTTCGTCGATAACGCCTTCCTTCGAAACGATCTGGCTCGGGCCGTTCGGGTTCAGCTGGTTCGTCGCCTTCGCGTCAAGCCACGACACGGCGCCGCACAGGCCCAGACGCTCGGGAGTAACGATACACACGTGCGAAGGGGAGAAGGACTGGCACATGGTGCAGGTGTAGAAGCAGTCCGCCGCCTCATCGGTGAGGTCTTTCAGTCTGGCGTCACGCGCATCGTAAACCGGCATCGCGATATCGTGCTTGATCCGCGTGCACTCGTCCGGATCGGTGTAGATGGTGACTTCGCACTTATCTACGACCGCCTCGAACTCGGACTTGATCATGGCGTACAGCATCTCGCCGAGGTGCTTCGCACGGAAGCCGGCCTCGAACGCCTGCTTCGAGATACGCACGCGGTGCAGCTCACGCTGACCGGTGTGCATGATACCCTCGAGGCAGTTGACCCACGAGTGGAACTTACGCTCGAAGACGGGCTCGAAGTCGGACTGCATGTCCTTGCCGC
>CAYLPO010000282.1:0-3023 GCA_964385575.1 uncultured Lachnospiraceae bacterium
TGGACTTCAACGCTGAGACGAAGCGCATCAGCCTTTCGAAGAAGGCCCTGGAGCCGGCTCCTGAGCGCGCTCCCAGAGCTGCTTCTCCCAGACGGAAGAGAGAGGAAGCCTCGAATGACTTCACGGATAAGGTCGAGGCGAACACGCTGGGCAGCATGATCGCTGCGGCGATGGGCGAAGAGCCTGCAGCTCCGGTCGAGGAGGCTGCTCCCGAGGCGACGACCGAGGAGTGATCCGGGTATTATTGTAATCAAGGGCGGCGATCTCTTACCGAGATCGTCGCTTTTCTTGCATTACAAGGCAGAAAGGCTTGTAAATGACTGCTAGTGCTTCAAATAAAACGAATATTGTATTGATCGGCATGCCGGGGTGCGGGAAAAGTACTCTGGGAGTTATCCTGGCCAAAGAGCTTGGGTTGGATTACGCGGACACGGATCTTCTGATCCAAAGGCAGTACGGGAAACTGCTGAAAGATATCATAGCCGAACGCGGCGTTGAGGGGTTCCTAAAGGCGGAAGAAGATGTCTGCGCCGCGGTCGACCTGTATAATAGCGTTATCGCGACCGGAGGAAGTGTCGTTTACGGAAAGCGGGCTATGGAGCATTTGCGTGAAAATGGTTTGATCGTTTATCTGCGGCTTCCTTATGAGACCATACAAAAGAGGCTTGCCGACCTGCAGCTGCGCGGGGTGGCCCTGAAAGAAGGACAGGACCTGAAAGGCCTTTATGAAGAGAGGGTCCCGCTCTATGAGCAGTGGGCAGATCTGGTCATCGAGGAAGACGGGCTTGATCTGGAACAGACATTGTCCGAGACCGTTAAAAATTTACTGGTATTATCTTTTAAACGGCGGTAAAATAAATCCATTACATCAAATCGTTTTAATGGGAGGACTTGAATTATGAAATTTGCAAAGGAATTCAGAGAGTTCATCTCCAGAGGAAATGTCCTGAACCTGGCTGTCGCCGTGATCATCGGCGGTGCGTTTCAGGCCATCATCAACTCCCTGGTGAATGACATCATCATGCCTATCATCTCGATCGCAACCGGTGGCGTCGATTTCACGAACTGGTTTGTTTCTCTGGACGGAAGCCATTACGCAACGCTCGCGGAAGCACAGGAAGCCGGTGCAGCGACCTTGAATTACGGTGTTTTCATTAACGCGATCATCAACTTCATCCTGATGGCGATCGTGATTTTCATCATCGTAAAGGTCTTCACCGCGGCTGCCGAGAAGGCGAAGAAGGAAGAGGAAGCGGCAGCTCCTACGACAAAGTCCTGCCCTTACTGCCTGTCTGAGATTAATATTGAAGCGACTCGCTGCCCGAACTGCACGAGCCAGCTTTCTGCCGTGATCGGTGCTGCTGCCGAGGAGGCACTGAAGAAGGATATCGGTCTCGAATAAGTTTCGTTTACCGGCCTTGTTTCATATCGAACAGGAAGGTATTCAGATTTGAAACGGAAATGACATGAAAAGACCCGGTCTCATATGAGGCCGGGTCTTTGTTCACTCTTCGTTTTCCACCGCGAATGTATTCGCATTTCCTTTCGCGTTCGTCACGGCAGCGTTTAGGCCGATCTTGTCATAGGCGCTTGCCAGCATGAGCTTGATGCGGTTCAGCTGGTTTACTTCGCTGGCACCGGGATCATAGTCGACCGCAATGATGGTCGCCTCGGGATGTGCGCGCCGAACTTCCTTGATCACGCCTTTTCCGATAATATGGTTCGGCAGACAGCCGAAAGGCTGTGTGCAGACTACGTTCGGAACGCCGCTCTCGATCAGCTCGAGCATCTCGCCGGTCAGGAACCAACCCTCGCCGGTCTGATTGCCGAGCGAGGCAAAGTCTTTCGCCAGATCCGCCAGGTGTTTGATGCCCGAATTCGGGTGGAAGCGCTTCGACTTCTTCAAAGCCTTGTTCATGGGAGCTCGGAAGAGGTCAATGATCCGGATCACCAGATTACTGCGGCGGGCCACCTTCTTGTCCACACCGAGATTCTCCGCGCGGAAGTTATTGTTATAGAGCGAGTAGTTGAAGAAATCGAACAGATCCAGCACGGTCGCCTCAGCGCCTTCTCGCTCGAGGAGGTTCACCAGGTCGTTGTTTGCGAGAGGAGAGAATTTTACCAGTATCTCTCCGACGATCCCAACCTTCGGCTTCTTCATGTCTTCGTGGATGGGCAGCTCATCGAAATCCTTGATGATCTGTCGGATGTTCTGATAGAAGCGGTGCAGGTGCAGGCCTTTTTCTTCCAGTTCGGCGACCAGCTTATTTTCCCATTTGCGATGCAGCTCATTCGCGGAGCCCGGTACCAGTTCGTAAGGACGCACACGATACAGAACACGCATGAAGACATCGCCGTAGAGAATGGCCATAAAGGCCTTCACGATCAGACGCGGTGTAACCTTGAATCCGCTGTGCTTCTCGATTCCCTGGAACGAGACACCCAGGACCGGGATCTCGCCCAGTCCGGCCTTTTCCATGGCACGCCGGATGAAGCCGACGTAGTTCGAAGCACGGCAGCCGCCGCCGGTCTGGAACATGGCTACCGCGCACTTGCTCTTATCATAACGCCCGGAAGTCAGTGCACTGATGATTTGTCCTACCACGATGATCGACGGATAGCAGGCGTCGTTATTTACATACTTCAGGCCGGCATCGATAGCTTCGCGGTTCGAGTTCTGCAGCACGACCAGGTTTATGCCGACGGATTTGAGCGCGGGCATCAGCATGCTGAAGTGGATCGGAGACATATCCGGGCAGAAGAGCGTGTAGCCGGCGTCGTTCATCTCCTTCGTGTATTCCACGCGGTGCAGGGCCGCGTCGTGGATCACGCGCTGCTTATTCTGACGTTTCTTCGTGTTGATGGCCGAGATCAGCGAGCGGATACGGATGCGCGCGGCGCCCAGGTTATTGACCTCGTCGATCTTCAGCAGGGTGTAGATCTTATCTGCGGAAGTCAGGATGTCATTCACCTGATCGGTCGTGACCGCGTCCAGACCGCAGCCGAACGAGTTCAGCTGGATC
>CAYLPO010000283.1:0-3020 GCA_964385575.1 uncultured Lachnospiraceae bacterium
AGTTCCGTCTCCCGAAGGATGCGGTCGTGCAGCCCGAGATCGCGAACATGGCGCATCTGGGTGTGAAGATCGAGCTGGACGTGGTCGTGGGCAAGTCCACCACCATTGACCAGCTGATGGAAGAAGAGGGCTTCGACGCGGTGTTCGTCGGTTCCGGCGCCGGACTTCCCATGTTCATGGGCATCCCCGGTGAGCAGGCCCTGGGCGTGTTCTCCGCGAACGAGTACCTGACCCGTTCGAACCTGATGAAGGCCAGACTGGAAGAGTATGACACCCCCATGCCCGTGAGCAAAAAGGCGGTCATCGTCGGCGGCGGCAATGTCGCCATGGACGCTGCCCGTACCGCGCTGCGCCTGGGCGCGGAGACGCACATCGTCTACCGCCGTTCCGAGAAGGAGCTGCCTGCGCGTGCGGAGGAAGTCCATCATGCGAAGGAGGAGGGCATCCAGTTCAACCTCCTGTGCAACCCCGTTGAGATTCTCATGGACGACAATGGCTGGGTCCGCGGTATCAAGTGCATCCGCATGGAGCTGGGTGAGCCGGATGAGTCCGGACGCCGCCGCCCCGTGGAGGTACCTGGTTCAGAGTTCGAGATCGAGTGTGACACCGTGATCATGTCGCTCGGCACTTCGCCGAACCCGCTGATCTCCTCGACCACGCCGGGTCTGGACGTGAACCGCAAGAAGTGCATCGTGGCGGACGAGTCGAACGGCGTGACCTCGAAGGAAGGCGTCTTCGCCGGCGGCGATGCCGTGACCGGTGCCGCGACCGTCATCCTGGCCATGGAGGCCGGACGGAATGCTGCGGCTGGTATTCACGAGTATCTGTCGAAAGCGGACTGAGCGAAAGACGAAGAAAGCCGGCAGCCGTGCTTGCACGAGTTGCCGGCTTTTGAGGCTTTTGTGAAGGCGCAACGATCATCGAGCGGTCCGCAGGACTGCGAGATGAGAAGTTGCGGCGCTCAGTCCGAAACGCGGGGTCTGTTCCGCAACACAGAAAGAGAGACGAAAGAGCCGGCGCTTTCGGGCACCGGCTTTTTTCGTCTCTTATTTCGTTCCTTTAATTCGAAGTCCACGCAGATAGTCCTTCGTCTTCGGGCCGATCCGGAAGCTCTCGACGGCCTTCTGGATCGTTTTATTGTGAGTCCAGACATCGAGCCGGCGCTCCTCCAGATATTTGACCGCAGCGTCGTACTGCTTCGCCAGGGCGGTCGCGAAGTACCACGCCTGCATCATCCGCACGTAATACTCCTCGGAACGCACCCGCGCCACCGCCTCCGGAAAAGCCGGATCGAAATCCTCATCCAGGTAGTGCTCCATCAGCATCTTCATCCCGAAGCGCACCGTGTAGGTCTCGCCGGAGCCGAGCCACCGCCGGATCGGACCGGTCAGCTCCCCGCGGTGTTTCCGGAACACCTTCGGCGACATCTGGTCGCAGGTCGCCCAGTTATCTACATAAGGAAGGAAACGCTCGACTGCTTCCAGGCATGCACCGTAGTCCCGGATCGCGGAGATCACGAAGGCGTGCAGCTGGTTTTCGTCGAAATATGTGTGCGGCAGGTCGCTCAGGAAGAGGTCAATATCCTCCCGCCCCGCCAGTCTCTTCGCCAGATCACGCAGCGCGGGCGTGCGCACGCCGATGAAGGACGCGCCTTCTGTCGAAGGAATCAGCCTGCTCTGAAAATCGCGGTATTCCGTATCCTGCAGGCGGAACAGTTCTTCCCGGATCTCGTCAATGATCATATCGGTCCTCCGGCCTCTCAGCCCTCCGGTCTCTTAGCCCTCCGGCCACACGAACGTCGCCCGCAGGTCGTACTCGCCGTTATCGATCAGAAGGTTCTGCCCCGACATGGACCGGTTGGTTAATGTAAGGAAAAGGACCCAGTCGCAGACCTCGTCCTCGGACGTCCACTTCTTCATGGGCGTGACGGCCATGATCTGTTCCCAGAGCGCCGGATCTTCCATGACGGGCCCATTCGACGCGGTCGTCACTCCGCCCAGCGAGATGGCGTTCACGGTGATCTGCCTCGGCGCGAGGCGGATCGCCGTGTTTTTCATGTAGCCGGCCAGTCCGGCCTTCGCAGCTGCGTATTCCGGGAACTCCTGCCCGCTGATGGAGGAGGCGGAGACGTTAAACAGGATTGACCGCAGCGCTGGGTCGTTCATGTATTTTTCGACGACGTTCATGGCTCCCGCGAGGTTATGCCCCATGTCGTCGCCGCTGTTCTGGCGCCCGGCGTTGGAAAAGATGACTTCGATGCCCTTGATGTCCGGGAGCGCTGCGGCATCACGCACGTCCGCCTGAAAGTGACGGTAGTCCGGGTGCTCGATCGACGCGGGCGACGTATCGATGCCGACGACCTCATGTCCCTCCGAAAGGAAGCGCAGCGCGGCGGCACGGCCGATGCCGCTCGCTGTTCCGGTGATCAGGATCTTCATCGATCGTCCTCCCCGGTTCCTTCCGCCGCATCTCCGGCCGGCAGCAGTCCGTGCGCGGCCAGATACGCGCCCCCGACGTTTTCCCGGCGCCAACGCTTGGTGACCATGTACCCGAACGGGGAGAAGATCACTTCCATGAGCAGCTCAAGACCCGCGCCCAGGAGCGCACACGTCAGGCACTGGATGAACGTCCAGTGGAAACCGTCCCAGAAGATGGGCGCAAAGACCATGAACGTCAGTACGGAGAAGATCAGATTGTCCGCCCACTGGCCGATGAACGTGGAAATGTAGCTGCGGCACACCTACGCGGCCTTGCCGTCGGGGTCCCGGCGGAAGAGCATGCCGACCGCATAGTTCAGGAAGTTATTGATCAGTGCGGACGCGAGGAAGGCGATCGAACTCGAGAGCAGGATGAACCAGGTGCCGCCGATCACCTCATTGAACGCGGAAAAATCATCGGCCGTGGGGATCGCGGCCACGATCGCAAACAGCGCGCACACCAGCAGGTTCACGCCCAGCGCGAACACGGAGATCTTCGTGGAGGCCTTCGGCCCGAAATGTTTCGTGATGATATCCATTTGA
>CAYLPO010000284.1:0-2983 GCA_964385575.1 uncultured Lachnospiraceae bacterium
TCTGCAAGAACCTCTTTCTCTGCAACCGCCAGGAGACCGATTTCTACCTGCTTATGATGCCGGGTGAGAAGAAGTTTAAGACGAAGGACCTCTCGAAGCAGCTGGGCGTCGCGCGCCTGTCCTTCGCGAATGAGGCCTACATGGAGGAATTCCTGGACATCACGCCGGGCTCTGTGAGCGTCATGGGGCTGATGAACGACCATGAGGGCCGCGTGCGTCTCGTGATCGACGAGGACGTGCTTGCGGGCGAGCTGATCGGCTGCCACCCCTGCATCAACACCTCGAGCATCCGTCTGCGGACCGCGGACCTCGTGGAGAAGGTCATTCCGGCGATGGGCCATGCACCGACGGTGGTGTCGCTGCCGAGGTATGAAGAGGAGTGAATGCGGCAGAAACGCCGAAGAAATACTTTTGAAGTTATAAATGATAAAAGAGCGGAAGACCGTAAGGTCATCCGCTCTTTTATAACGCATGATGAGGCAATCCAATCAGTCAGCGTTTTCTCAGTCGTCCTCGTCGTCCACCTCGAACATCATGGCCTCAACGTAGGCATCGTTAAACGCCTTATCACCTGACAGCTCGATGTAGTGCATCTCCTCCTGGCACTTCGCCAGATCCTCGCGCGCCTGCTGCGAGAGGACGGCGGAGACGGAGCCCTCGCCCGCGGCGTTGCCGACCGCGCGGGTCACCTCCAGCAGCTGCGACGGGATCAGGCCGATCCGTGCCGCGCTGCGCGGGCGGATGTAGCTGCCGAAGCCGCCTGCCAGGATCAGCTCGTCGATGTCGTTCATGGTAATGCCGTGGCGGTCGATCATGATCACGATACCCGCCATGATGGAGGCCTTCGCGAGCTGGATCTGCCGGATATCCTGCTGCGTCACGCAGACGCTGCCGTCCGGCGTGAGCTTAAAGACGTTGTTTCCGTCCTCGTCCTCGCCCAGGTAACGGGCCACATCCTCGTCGGCTTCATCCGCGTCGATCAGCCGTCCGGCTTCCTCGATCACACCCAGATCCAGCATGACCGCGAGCGCGTCCACGAGACCGGAACCGCAGATGCCGGTGGGCTTCGTGTTGCCGATGACGTTCAGCTTCAGCTCGCCGTCCTCGTAAACGACCTCGGAGATCGCGCCGGCGGAGGCAGGCATGCCCTGCTTAATGGTCGCGCCTTCAAACGCCGGGCCGGCTGCGGTGGCACAGCACACGAAGCTGTCGCCGTGACCCAGCGCCATCTCGCCGTTCGTACCGATATCCAGCATCAGCACGGGCTTCGTCATCTTCCGCATGGAGGTGGCCAGCACGTCAGCGGTGATGTCGCCGCCGACGTAAGCTGCGATGGACGGAACGATATAGACCTTGCCGTCAAACGGCATGCCGAGTGACTTCGCATCCCACTCATCGCCGAACAGCGACTCGGGCTTGAACGGGGCCTTGCCGATGCCGGTCGGGTCCAGACCGGTGAACAGGTGCTCCATGGTCGTGTTTCCGCAGACCGCCATATAGGTGATCTCGTCGAGCTTGCGGCCGGTCTGGTCGCACAGCGAGTGGATCATGTAGTTGAGCTGCTCGCAGATGGCTTCCTGCTGCTTTTTCAGGTCGCCGTGCGTCGCAGCATTGATCCGGGCAATGACGTCCGCGCCGAACACCTTCTGCGCGTTCGCCGCACCGATCGTCGCGATGCGATCGCCGGTCGTGAGGTCCATGAGGTGGCAGACGACCGTGGTCGTTCCGATATCGACAGCCACGCCCAGGCCGGAGTGAGAGCCGTCCGCGGGGTAGATCTCACAGGATCCGGTCTGCTGGACTTCCATCTTCACTTCCGGCTCGAGCTCGACGATCATGTCGTCCTCGACCTTCGTCTGGCAGGCCAGCACGGGGCCGTTCATGCCCTTCGAGCGGATGTTCACGACGCACTTCTTGCAGGTGCCGTTTCCGCCGCAGGGCGTGTGCAGATGCGTGTAGCCGATCTCCTGCAGCGCCTCCAGGATGGTGCTTCCCTCCGGGACGTTAAGCGTGCGGGTTTTGACTCCTTCGCGAATGTAAAGATTCATGGTGGTTCCTTTCTGTTCAGTCGATCAGGACGCAGGCGGTATAGGTCAGGGTGTTCGGACCGTAATAATAAGGCAGGTTATTCTTCGAGCATTCGTCGCTGACCACCAGGCCGTACGCCTCCATGCTGGGCATGAGCCGGTCGGGGAAGCGGCAGGGTGCATCCGGGTAGGTGCACTTCTCGCACATCGTGCAGCCGCCGGTGCCCATGGGAAGCATGTTCGGATACTCCGGGCGGAGCTTGTCCGTCAGTTTGATGAACGCTTCCTTCTGGCGGATCGCATTATCCTCGATGGCTTCCATGTCGAAGGAGTCTTCCATCTGGCAGGTGCACTGCACCAGAATGCCGCGCTGATAGGCCTTGGCCTTCTCGCGAATCTCCTCCAGCGGGCCGATCGCGGGCGGGCAGCCCCAGCTTCGGTTATACATGTGGCACTTGTCGGCCGCACACATGTCGCGGACTTCCGGGCGGAATGCCATTCTGCTGACATCCAGCGGAGCAGCGTGATCAAAGCCGCATTCGAGGGCCAGATCAGCAATTTCCTGAATCGTCATAATCTCCTCCAAAAAGTGAATAATTTTTGGCCCTGCTTCCGGATGGGACCATTTTCTGTCTTCCTGTTTATAAAGATAGCAGAAAAACGCGTGCTCGGAAATATCCGCTGCGTGAAAATGAAGGGGAACAGATTGCATTTTTCGGCAATGTTTCCTGTGCGGGCAGAAAAAAGCCCTGCAGATCTCTCTGCAGGGCGTATCTCGTATATGGAATTCGGGCCCGGTCCGTCTGTCCCGGTCCGTCTGCCCCGGTCAGGTGGGTCCGATCAGATCGACTGCCAGAACTTCATCAGCTCGACCGCGCTGTTCGCAGCGGAGGAAGCATCCGGCGTGTAGGCATCCGCACCGATCTGCTCCGCATATTCCGGAGTCAGAGGCGCGC
>CAYLPO010000285.1:0-2952 GCA_964385575.1 uncultured Lachnospiraceae bacterium
CGATATCCGCGATCAGCGGAATGGAGGACGGCTTCGGAGGCCCGCTCGCGGTCTACAGGTCCGCGAAGATCCTGTCCCGCGCAGGCGCGGCGGCGATCCAGCTGGAAGATTCCGCGGATATGGAGGACAGCACGAAGATCCTTCCCCGCGAGAAGTACATGGCCAAGGTGAGAGCAGCAGTGGAAGGCCTGAAAGGAAGCGACTGCCTTCTGATCGCCAGAAGCAACGCGGATCCGTTCGATCCCGCACAGATGAAGGAAGGCTGCGAGAGACTGCAGGAAGCCATCGAGTACGGCAACTCCCAGGGACTGTATGTGCTCGCGATGATGGTCCTGGTCGGAAATCTCGAGCAGGCGCAGAAGATGGCGCAGATCGTCACCGGCCCGAAGATCTTCGCGGATGTGCGCGCGGAGAAGGGCGAGGACGGCCACTACCATCCTTCGGTCACCATGGAGCAGCTCACCGAGCTGGGCTTCTGCATGTGCAGCACACACTACACGCTGAAAGCCGCCATGGAGGGCATGCTCGAGCACGGACTCCGGAACTTCACGTACCAGAGAGTGTCCTACACGTTCGAGAACGCGCCCGCGACCGGCATCTAGAGTTTCTCCGCCTCGGGCATGTTCGATCCGCAGGCCTACGTCCAGCTGGAAAACACCTACACCGGCGGAGACAAAGAGTACACGATCGTCGGCCATAAGGTCGAGGATTACCCCGAAGGGTTCGCGCGCCCGAACATCAAGGAACGCATGTAAGCGCGGGGCAGAGCTGCCGGCCGTTTTCGGCTGAGCGGCCCCGCTGTAAACGGAGGAACGCATGGATCATTTTCGCTTCATCGACGCACATGTCCACATCATCCCGGAGACCGCGCTCGGCAAGCGCTACGAACCGCTGGGGACGGAGCAGTTTGCCTACGGGTTCCGCACGACCCACGACGGCAGCTTTTACGCGCTGCCGCCGTATGTGCACGACAGCCAGTTCACCGCAGATACGCTGGTGAAGATGCTGGACGTTTACGGCGTGGACCACGCCGTCATCCAGCAGACCCCGCTCTCGCCGCTGAACGAGGAAGTGGCGCGCGCGGTCGAGGCGCATCCGGACCGTCTGTCCGGCGCCATGCTCCTGTTCCCGACCGACGGCTGGCAGGATGAGATGGAATACTGGTACGAGCGCGGACTTCACTCCGTAAAGTTCGAGATGCGCTCCTATACCTGCAGTCTGCTGTATCCTGAGCTGCGGTATGACAGTCCCGTGCTCAGGGAGATGTTTGAAAAGGCCGGCAGTATGGGCATGACTGTGACGATCGACCCCGCCCCGACCGATTTTCCCATCTACACGCCGGGCACGCTGGGTGCCGTTGTCGAGGCATTGCCCGGAACGCGGTTCGTGATCTGCCACCTGGGCTTCCCGGTACCGGCAGACACGCCGGAACAGCGGGCCAGATGGAAGGCCATGGCCGCGATCGCGGCACTTCCGAACTGCTGGCTGGACGTCAGCGCCATGCCGGACTTTTTCGATGCGGAGGGCTGGCCGTTCCCCACTGCGCTGGAGCTGCTGCGCGAAGTGAAGCAGGCCGTCGGCGCGGAAAAGCTGCTTTGGGGCAGCGACATCCCCGGCACGCTGAACCGCGCGACCTATCCGCAGATGATGGAGATGTTCCGGCGGGCGGAGCTGACCGAGGAAGAGCTTGCAGGCCTGTTCGGCGGAAATGCCGTACGGGCGTACGATCTGCATTTTTGAGCTTCTGCGATATTTAACCTATGAACCTGATACAGAAAGAAGAACCTGTCATGAAGAAAATCGTTTCCTTTTTCGGCGACACCTCAGAACTCATGGTCGAACTGAACCGAAAGGCCGAGGAGTACGCCGCCTCTCTGGGACTGGAATACCGCTGGGCGCCGCAGATCCCCTTTGATGAGGACAATGTCGTTGCGGAGCTCCAGCAGGCAGACGCCGGGATCATCGACGTTGAGCCCTACGGCGAGCCCATCTTTTCCCGGATCAAGGGCGGCGCGAAGCTGCTCGTGCGCTACGGCGTCGGCTACGATAAAGTGGATCTGAAAGCTGCGAGCGAGGCCGGCATTGCCGTCGCCCGCACCACTGCTGCCAACGCCTCCGCCGTCGCGGAGATGGCCCTTACGCTGATCCTGACCTGCCGCAGAAAGATCAAACAGTCCATGGCCAGGCTGCAGAACGGCCAGTGGGGCCGCGACATCGGGAATGAGATGCTCGGCGCCGCGGTCGGGATCATCGGCTACGGGAACATCGGGCGGAGGCTGAAGGGCCTGCTCACCGGGTTCCGCTGTGAGATCCTGGTCTATGACCCTTACCTGTCCGAGGAAGCCGCGAAAGCGGAAGGCGTGGAGCTCGTGACCCTCGAAGACCTGTTCCGCCGCGCGGACGCGGTCAGCATCCATGTGCCCTACTCTCCGGAGACGCATCACCTGGTCGGGGCAAAAGAGCTGGAGCTCATGAAGCCCACCGCGGTCATCGTGAACACGGCACGCGGAAATATCATCGACGAAGACGCGCTGTACGAGGCGCTGCGCGACGGAAAGATCGCGGGTGCGGGCATCGACGTGTTCGCGTCCGAGCCGCTGCCGCTTGACTCCCCGCTTCGCACCCTGGACAATGCAGTCCTCACCCCGCACAACTCCAGCCAGACCGTAGAGTCGCTCTGGAACATTTATAAGGTGGCCATCGACATCTGCGCGGACTTCTTCGCGGGGAAGGATTCGCCGCAC
Organism: uncultured Lachnospiraceae bacterium; assembly: GCA_964385575.1. Classification (GTDB taxonomy): domain Bacteria; phylum Bacillota; class Clostridia; order Lachnospirales; family Lachnospiraceae; genus RGIG5636. Next base: position 2,745 of record CAYLPO010000285.1, read on the forward strand.
ATTCTGAACCCGGACTATAAAAAATGAATATCCAGAAGAAAAAGATCTCTGATCTGACCCTCTGCTACTGGGTCACCACGCTGCAACATCAGGGGCGCCGCTGTTTGCTGGCCGCCTCGGAGAAGGCGTATCCCGCTCAGCTGTTTGATGAGAACGGAAATTACATCGAAAACGTCTGGGACGAGCCCGGCGGGACCATGACCGCCGT
>CAYLPO010000286.1:0-2948 GCA_964385575.1 uncultured Lachnospiraceae bacterium
ACATATACTCTGAGCAGAGTCGAAGGTGAGGATGTAGGAACATACACAATCACCACAGTGACATGTCATTCCCGTCGGAAGCAAACAGCGCGTATTTCGGGCTGTTCTTTCTGCCCCGGAACTGCTGCGACCGGGTCACCTTCGAGGCGTTGACGATCACGCCCTCGTTCGGGGAAATGATTCGGATCGTGCCGCGGGACGCCCCTCCCTCAGGGTCGGCGGCGTTTTTGCCGCCTTCATTGCCCAGCAGGCTGTCCAGGGAAATGTTCAGCTTTTGGGAAAGCAGGATCAGCTTATCTGCTTCCGGATAGCCTTCTCCGAGCTCCCACTTCGATACGGCCTGTCTGCTCACTCCGAGCATCTCCGCCAGAGCTTCCTGGGACAGGCGCTTTTCTTTGCGAATGGTCTGCAGGTTTTCTCCAAAACTCATGATCTCGTCCTCCTTACGCCGTGAGCATACAGGTCACGCCGCGGTTTTTCCACCAACCACAGTTTGCATTTGCGCAACCTGAAGTGGCATCACGGCTCTATCCGCCGCATTTCCCGCAGTCGCTGCAGCCATTGCATACCATCTTCATGGAGCACTCTCTGCAGTTATCGCAGTAGTGCTTCACGTACAGCCGCTCCTCCGGAATCGGCAGCCCCCAGCTGTCGACCAGGTCGAAATGCAGCGGTCGTCCTTCGAAGTTCACCCCCGACCGGAACGCCTGCTGCGTCTGCAGCCGTTTTCCTTTCAGTGTGTATTTCTTCCCGTCCTTGATGAAGACCGTCCCGGTCTCCAGAAAGCAAAATGTGATGTTCCTCGGCACGCACTCTTCCCGCAGCGACCTGGCCCAGTCGAAGTCGCAGGGTCTTCTCCCGCCGTAGTTTTCGCCTCCGCAGAGGACCCGCTCGATCTGCCCGCTGTCCAGATATTGCGCCAGGCTCACCGGTCCGATGAGCGGCGTGCAGCTCACACCCTTGTGACGAAACGGCAGTTCCAGCAGGATCGGGATCCGCTCGTCCGCGCGCCTCTGGTTCTCGCAGGTGACATTGAAAAAAACGTTCTCCCAGCCGCCGCCCCAGTCTTCGGGCAGGCAGTCCGCGACCCGCTGAGGCCGCTTCGTCAGCAGATAAAAAATGACGTCGCGCCGCTCGCGCATGATCTCCCAGGCGGCGTCCCGCCACGGATCCGCCTCTTCGAGAAAGAAGTCCGACGTCATGCAGACGCTGAGCATCTCGCCGCTCCGGATCTTATACCGCCCCTTCCGGTCCCTCGACAGCGGATACCGGGCGTTCGCGGTCAGGTAGATCTCCGAGCCGTCCTTCTCCCGCATCTCGTCCAGGAAATACATATAACAGTTTTCGCACCCTTCGCTGCATTTGACGCAGCCGTGCCAGGGATTCCAGATATCGTGCATCGCATTCCTCCGGGCATTATTATAGCAGTCCTGAGATCGTTCGTCTTTACTGTCGGAAACAGGAAAAAGCGGACTGAGAAGCGCCGGATCCGATACCGGGTGTTTCACAGTCCGCTTTTCTATTATGTGAGGTCTTGATATTCAGGGAGGGCGAACCGCCTCCGGCGTCCGCACCCGCAGGTCACACTTACGCGACCTTCTCTCTTCCCGTCTTCTTCTCGATCACCAGCAGCACCACGATCATCAGCACCACGCCGATCACCAACGAGATCACCGGGTTCTTCGTCACGCCCGCAAAGATGTAAGTCACGAAGCACACTGCCGCACAGGTCAGCGCGTAGGGCAGCTGCGTGGAAACGTGGTTGATGTGGTTGCATTGTCCGCCGGCGGACGCCATGATCGTCGTATCCGAGATCGGTGAGCAGTGGTCGCCGCAGACCGCGCCGGCCAGGCAGGCCGCGATGGAAATGACCATCATCTCGCCGGTCGGGAACACGCCCAGAACGATCGGGATCAGGATACCGAAAGTACCCCAGCTCGTGCCGGTCGCGAACGCCAGGCCCAGCGCCACCAGGAAAATGATCGCCGGCAGCAGGATCTGCACCGCCGCCGCGGAGCCCGCGACGAGGTTTGCCACGAAATACTTCGCGCCCAGCAGACCGGTCATGCCGGACAGCGTCCAGGCCAGCGTCAGGATCAGGATGGGGGCCAGCATGGCCTTAAATCCCTCGGGGATGCAGGCCGTAAACTCCTTGAACGTGAGAACACCGCGGAGCAGATAGTAGAAGAACGCGAAGATTACTGCAATGATACCGCCGATGACCAGACCCACGGAAGCGTCCGCGTTCGCGAACGCGGTCACGAATCCCTCGCCCGAGAAGAAACCGCCGGTGTAGACCATACCCATGATGCAGGCCGCGATCAGCACCAGCACCGGCAGGATCAGGTCGAGCACGCGCCCGTTCGGGTTCGTCTCATCATCGTCCGTGAACTTCTCCTGTCCGGTCGTGAACAGGTCGCCGGCGATGGCATTGAGCTCGTGCTTGCGCATGGGACCGTAGTCGATGCGGCGCACCACCAGGACCACCATCATCAGAATGGTCAGCAGCGCGTAATAGTTATAAGGGATGGTCTTCAGGAACGTCACGAAGCCGTTGATGCCCGCATCTTCGGGCACCGAGGAGGTGACCGCCGCCGCCCACGAGCTGATGGGGGCAATGATGCAGACCGGCGCGGCCGTCGCGTCGATCAGATAGGACAGCTTTGAGCGCGAGACCTTGTGCGTATCCGTCACGGGCCGCATGACCGAGCCGACGGTCAGGCAGTTGAAATAGTCGTCGACGAAGATCAGAATGCCGAGCACGATCGTCGCGAGCTGTGCGCCCACGCGAGTTTTGATGTGCTTGACCGCCCAACGGCCGAACGCCGCGGATCCGCCGGCCTTGTTCATCAGCGCGACCAGGATGCCCAGCAGCACCAGGAACACCAGGATACCGACGTTCCAGGAGTCGGCGAGTTTGAAGATCATGCCGCCCTCTTCATTGAACA
>CAYLPO010000287.1:0-2921 GCA_964385575.1 uncultured Lachnospiraceae bacterium
AGACCATCGTGGATCTGGTAATGATGTGCGGTTCGTCCTCCACCCAGAACTCCACTTCACCGCCCAGCTCCAGCGGGTCATCGGGATCCGTGCCCACAAATCCGAGGATCTCCGGATAAGGGTGCGAGTGACCAGCCACCACAGGCGCGTCGGGGTGCTGGAGCAGCAGCTCCTTGTTCTCTTTGGTCCAGAAGCAGGTGTTCATCTGGAACGCTCCGGGCACGCAGTTTCCGTCGATCCAAAGCTGTCTGGCTCCGAACTTTCTGTAGGCAGCTAAAGCCTCCTCGGACTTTCTGCTCTCCGGGGCGCCGCTCAGGTCCTGCACGAAGAGGTAACCGTACTTACCTTCCTTGTTCATCACATAGTCTGCCATGTTCTAATCTCCTTCTGCATGTAAGTCATGTAATTACTTTACTGCAAACTACTCCGCATGAAAACACCGTTTTACCACCCTCAGCGTGTCAGTTTCCGGATCCACTTATAACCCCGGAAGCGAAGGAAGGTCGGGAGCCCTTTGAAGATCTGGTCGGACTGGATGGCCATGACGACGAAAGGCACCGGCCATTTCCAGACGAACGCCGCCAGAAACGAGAGCGGCATCACGATGGCCCATGTGCTGATCATGTTCATGATCATCGTAAACCGGGCGTCTCCTCCCCCGCGGATGATGCCGAAGCTGACCGGCATCTGGTATGACATGCCCACCATGACCACGCTCATGATCACGATCAGCTGATCCGCCAGCTGCAGCGCGGATTCGTCGATCCGGTACAGGCTGAGCAGCGGCCCGCGCAGCACGAACAGCAGCAGCCCCAGGATCAGCCCAATGACCACGTCAATGACCGCCAGCGTCCGCGCGTCGGAGCGGATCCGCTCCATCTTCCCGACGCCGATGGCCCGGCCGATCATGACCGCAGAGGCCGCCGACATGGCCTGCACGATCACCTTCAGATACTGGTAGAACGTCGTCGCGACGGAATTTGCGGCGATCGCATCCGAAGACAGGTGCCCTAGGATCGCGGTCTGCATCGGCACGGAGACCGCCCAGAGCAGCGAACTCAGAAGGATCGGGACTTCCGTCCGGAAATAATCCTTCGTCAAAGCGGCTTCCCGCTTCAGAAAGCGCTCCGAAAACAGCTTCAGGCGTTTGTCCACGCGCAGCACATAGAGAAGAATGATCACAAATTCCAGGACGCGCGCCGCGAGCGTTCCGATCGCCGCACCGCGCACCCCCAGCTCGGGCATCCCGAAGTGTCCGAAGATCAGCGTGTAATTGATCCCGACATTGACGATCAGGGAAACGACGGAAATATAGAACGAGATCTTCACGATCTCCACGCTGCGCAGCGCCGCCATCAGCACCTGCGTCATGATAAAGAACAGAAATGTAAACTGAATGATGGAGAGGTAGGACGTACCCTCCGCGATGATCGCGGCATCCCGCGTGAAGATCCCGACGAGCCGGGCAGGCATCAGCATGCACAGGGCAATGATGATCACGCTGCACAGCACGCCGAATTTCATGGCCGTACCGGTCAGCCGGCGGATGGGCGAGACCCGTCCCTGTCCCCAGTACTGCGCCGCCAGGATCACCAGTCCGTCGCCGATCCCCAGAGCCAGCTGCTGTACGATAAAAAAGATCTGGTTTACGGCGGCGGCGCCCGACAGAGCGGGCTGGCTGTAGCTGCCGAGCATGATATTATCCGCCATGTTCACGCTGTACGCGATCAGATTCTGCAGCGCCAGCGTAATGAGCATGGTAAAAAGCGCTCTGTAAAAAGAGCGGCTTCTGGTGAAGAACGGTTCTTTTCGGCTTTCTGTCATTTTGCTTCTTCCAAATCTGCCGCTGACATCAGCACGCCGATCAGAGCAAAGGGCTCTGCGCCGGGATTTGCGTCAACAGCAGTACCGATGCGCTCCAGCACAGCACAGACCGGTGCGGCCAGAGTCTCCGGGGTATCCGTGTAATTACCCAGCCGTCCGCCGATATAGCGGCCGTCCAGGATGCCGAGAAACAGCTTCTCCATCTCCGGGTCGAAGCGCCCGTAGGCGGCGTACAATCCCACCGCATCAGCCACCAGCTCATCCCGGACCGGGGCAATGTCGTCTGGATACAGTCTGCGGCAGATCACATGGGTCAGCTCGTGAAAGCGGCGGATCGTATCGGAATGGCCGAGCCACTCCTCTTCCGTCTCGCCCACTGCGGCAGCGTCCACATGGCTGTACGGTCCGCGGGAGAGCACCACCAGCATGTCGACATAGTTTTCCCGGACGGCGGTGAAGCGCTTGAATTCCGCTGCGCGTTCTTCCGGAGGGAACTTCTCCAGATGCGTGTGGATGCGCGGCCAGTTGAACACCGTCAATGTGGCAGCGCCCTGGCTCTCGGGGATCGGGGCTTCCGGTCCGTCCTTGGCCGCCATAAAGGCGCGCATCGCGAGCTCATAGTCCTGCCGATTGCCCAGCGTAACCACCCGTACCTGCCCGGCCGGGGTCTCTGCGGTCTCCTCGCGGTCGACAGAATCGCCCCGATAGTGGGCCAGGCTCTTCCGCTCCGGCTCTTCCCCCCGAAGGACGACGGAGCGATATGCTTCCTGTGGTTCGGTATCCGGGTTCAGGTACAGCTGGGGGTAGTCCGCTGCCAGTTTTTCCAATACATCTGTTTTATACATCATTTCCACACATGCTTCTCTTCCACAGCCACAGTCACCAGATCACCCGTTACATTAATCAGGTTCTGGATACCGCCTAAAAACACTTCCAGATAGACCGCTGTCGGTATCAGATCATCGCCCTGCAGGAACAAGGCGATAATGAGGGTACCGATCAGGATCGAACCCGGCTGGTTCGGCGCGCCGAAAGAAAGAAAAACGACCAGAATCGCAATGACCACGATGTGATACCAGGACGCCCTGTCTCCCATC
>CAYLPO010000288.1:0-2921 GCA_964385575.1 uncultured Lachnospiraceae bacterium
CCGGGTTCTCCATGACGTAGTACGGATCGACCGTATTGCCGTCCGCCTGCTTGGATGCGAAGTAGAGCGCGTCGTTATAAAGTTTTCGCATCGAATTGAAGACATTTTCATATCCGGCAACCGCGGATGTCGTGTTCATGTCCATACCGGCATCGGCACCAAGCGCATCTTTGATACCATAATGATGAAGCAGCCCCCAGATGACCATCTGGGTCGCATACCAGTCGCGGGAAGAATCGCCGGTCGTGTACTTTGCCTTTGCCAGGCCGTTCAGCTTACGCACGCCGTTATCAAAGACATAGGAAAGGGCCGAGTACATTTCAGAGTTCTCCCACTGGCCGGCAACCTCATAGAGCGTGGCGTTCACAAAGTGCCGGTTGATGTTTGCGCAGTAGACAGCATTATTCGTGTCCCTGTCGTAGTGGACATGCGTACCGATCGGGTGCACATAGCCATGGCTCGCAGAATACGCGTTTACCATCGAAAGAAGCGGGCCGGCATCCAGCGCGAAGATACGCTGGATATTGGGAGCCGCCGCCATCAGAAGCATCCGTTTCTTCGGCTGTATCGCCTGCTCTTTCTTTACCTCCTGATAGCGGAGCCAGAGTTCCTGATCTTTTCCCTCAAAGATAATATCCAGATCCGTGGCATCCTTATCAGCCTTGGCAATCGCATCCTTCAGGAGCTTCTCACCGGCTGTGAGGATCTCTTCATTGGTCATCTCATCAAGAGTTTTCGGTTTGTCATTAGTCTTTTTAGGCTCAACCTTCTCTGTAGACTCATCAGAATCATTCTTATCTGCCGACTCACTTCCGTCTGCCTCCTGAATGATGATCTTCGTATCATCCTGCTTGGTTTCTTCCTCACCATCCTCCGTGCTGTCCGATGTCACCTGCTTCTCATAGAGCGGCGATGCCATGACCGGAGCTGCGATGACACCGACCAGACAGAGGACAGCCAGAAAGAGCGATAGAATACGTGTTTTCGTTCGCAATGTCGTACCTCCTTTTATTCTCCGAAGTTTTTAGTTCCGTGGATGCGCCATGTCGTAATTGACCAGCGCCTGATAGTAGTGATCGATCGTCACCGGCGCATTAAAAAGAACTGTCAGAAGGTAAGCCCGGATGTTAGCGATCTTCGTAGTGTTCTCCTTCAGACAGTCCATGACATAGCGGATGTGTTCACTATTCAGTTTCATAAAGCGGCTTTTTACCGTTTCTGTGGGGCGATCCTCACTGTTGATCCGGATCGTCGGTGCTTTGGAAGTGCAGACCTCGATCATCAGCTCCTTGATCGCGTCCAGGTCCGGATTGCGGTGAGGGTATTCCTGCTTCAGGATCTCAAAAGAACATTGTTCTTCCAGATAGGCGGACAGGGCGTTATCCACATCCATCCCATCCATCGGTTCATACGGATAGATAGGATTGGTCTGATTCATCTCAGTTTGATTAAACTCAGTATAGGTTCCTTCCTGTTTCGGGAATTCTTGATCTCCTGTTTTGGGAGCTCCTGATTTCCCGTTTTGGGAATTCTTGAATTCCTGAAATGACTCCTCCCGATAGAAATCTCCCACATAGATCCTGTTCGGTTTCCCGAGCCCCTGCCGCACACGCTGTATGAGTTCGTGCTTTTCAAGAAGCGATAGAAGCTTTGCCGCCCTGTTGTGGCTGATATTCAGGACGCGGTCGATCTCTTCAAAGGTGAAGTAGATATAGGCCCGTCCCTCCTTGTCGATCCAGCCGTTCTCGCGGGAGAGCCATGTCCTATCCAGCATAAAGGCATAGATCGTCTTGGCATCCCCCGGCAGCCCCTGATATCGCTTATCCGAATACAAAAGGAGCGGCAGCTGCAGGAATTGAAAGCGCCGCTCCTCGCCAAAACCGAAATACTTAAAGCTCATGCATATACAGAGACCCCCTTTCGCTCCTCCCGCCATTCCGCCATGAGGTTTTTCATGCAGATCCCGACACAGGGCTCCCTTCTTCCGTAAGGACAGCCTGTGCAAGGCCCTTTGGGAATAACCTTCTTTGGCGGAAACAGGATGCAATGATCAAATCCGCAAATGCAGGTGGGCGGTTTTGTCTCAAAATACAGGCAATCCCTGCAACCACGGATCTCCATCTCCGGCCAATGCTCTTTGGTAAGACGCGTCTTCATAGCACAGCACCTCCAATCGCACGGTCGCCACGCGTCGGCGCCGGCCTGTTGGCGATCTGCTCCTTCTTTTCCGCCAGGTTCTTAAGGATCGAGCTTCTGCCGTGTTCCTTTTCTGCAACGCGCTCGGCATGGTCCTTTGCCATCTCAAAGAGCTTCTCCTGCGAATCGTAGTGATAGACGTTGTCGGTCAGGCGCTCCTCAGGGCTCACCATAGTCTCGTTGATGTTTTTGACCATGGCCATCAGTTCCCTGTAATCGACCGTTCCGTCATCCGGAAGCAGAAGCACCTCGTGGATCGAGGAAGGCAGAATAAAGAAGCTTCCTCTCATAACTACTGCAGCGTCCTCCATGAAGTCCGGATGACCGATGGAACCGGCTCCGTACATGTTGCTGCAGTAGGTTGCCACATAGAGCATGTTGTCGGGCGGATTCTCTTCAGCGAAGTCCGGGCTCATGGCTCCAAGGACATCAAAGAGAGGTCGGATCTCATACGGACGTTCCGTTCGCATGGCTGCGGCTGCATCCAGGTGAAGCTCGTCAGCCGTCAGACCGTACCTCGCCATCATGTCATTCGTAACGACCGTGGACATTGCGCCACGCTCCGATTCATTCATGACGAAACGGTAGATGATAGCCATGTCAGCGATCTGCCTGTGCGGTGTTTTCGCCAGCATCTCCTCATTGCCTTTGATCGGAATCGCCTGCATGGTGAGCCTGTCCTTCATCTCCATATAGTTGGTCAATTGCTCCGTGGAGATCTCAGG
>CAYLPO010000289.1:0-2911 GCA_964385575.1 uncultured Lachnospiraceae bacterium
CGCACGCCCGGGATGACCTCACCCTCGATCACGTACTCCGCGTTCGCGATCGCGCGCTGGTCCACCGTCAGGCACTTCGTCAGCTTCACCGGCTCGCCGCGCAGCGCGCCCGCCACGGCCAGCTCGTCATATCCCATGGGCGTGGTCGGCGGCTCGAAGCACGATCCGATCTCGATGGCCGGGTCGACCCCGATCGAGATGGAGACGGGCAATGTCTGCCCCAGCTCCTCCGCGCGCAGGGCCATCGCCCCGATGTGCCGCGCTCCGGGCGTGAAGAAGATCGACAGCTCGTCCCGCGACTGGATGCACATCCGATGGATCGTGATGTCGTTCGCTCCGGTATCCGGATGCGTCGCGTAGACCATGCCCAGCGTGATGTAGGGGCCCGCGTCGTCCGGCGTGTTCGTCGGAGCCGGGACCAGCTTAAACAGGTCGAAATCCGGGTCCTCCGCGCGGTAGACCACCTCCTGGCAGGGCGCCGGCTCATCCGTCAGCACCGGCGGGATCGGGTTATCCACCGAGGCCCACATCTTCTTCCCGAGGTCCTTCGGGTCGCAGTCCAGCAGCGCTCCCACGCGCTTCCTGCTCGCCATCACGCCGATCGCCACGCGGGCGCCGGGGTGGCCCTTTACATTATTAAAGATCATGGCGGGGCCTTCCTTCGTCGGCCGCTCCACGGTGCCGCCCGCCCCCACATGCCGGTATACGCCGGAGAGCTCCGCCTCGGGGTCCACTTCCACGTCAGTCTCGATCAATTGTCCGGGCATGGACGCCAGCAGTGCCAGCGCGCTTCTGAGGTCAGTTACCTTTCCCATTTTGTTTCCTCCTGCTCGGTTTTTGAAAACAGGATGATCCGACCGGCCATCCGGTGATCTCATCCGTGCTTTTTATGATAACATACCGCCATGTTCATTTACAGAAGATTCACCCAGCGGGTCTTCACCCGGCCAATCCGTTCTCTTTCAGATAGGCGTCGAGCACCTCAAGCGCCAGGTCCACCGTGGCACAGCAGCGCTCCTCTTCGGTCCGGTACTTCGGAACGATATCGTCGCAGTCCGTGGCCCCGAACGCCTCATTCATGGCATCAAACAGTCCCCCAACCAGCTCATCCCAGTTCTCCGTATGATGTGCGCGGTCATTTACCGCCAGCTTCCCCAGGACGGCGATCGCCCCGGTGACCGCGCCGCAGGTCTTCCCCACGCACATGCCGCCGCCGAACCCCGACAGCAGACGAAACGCCTCTTCGGGCAGCCCCAGGCCGTAGCGCTCATTTCCCAGGCGCACCACGGTCTCCGCGCAGTTATACTCTTCCGTCAGCATGACCCGGCGGACATCCGCGTCTGCGTATCTGGCCCTTCTGATCTCTTCGGTATTCTCACCCATCTGATATCTCCTGTCTGCCGGCGGGCAATGCCGTGCCGGCGTTTTATCTGTTCTGATTTTACCATGAAAACGGAACTCCTGCGAAGAAATGATCGGATCCTCCTTTCGCGAAAGCCGGTCTTGAGAAACCGCTGCTTTTGCGGTATAAATATTCTGATATAAAAGGCATTTTGCCAATTCATTTCAGGAGATAACAAAACACATGAAATTAGGCATCGTCGGCCTCCCGAACGTCGGGAAGAGCACGCTTTTCAACTCGCTGACACGCGCCGGTGCGGAGTCCGCGAACTACCCGTTCTGCACCATTGACCCGAACGTCGGCATTGCCGTCGTCCCGGATGAGCGTCTGAAGCTTCTGGCGGACCTCTACGACTCAAAAAAGGTGACCCCCGCGGTCATCGAGTTCGTGGATATCGCCGGCCTCGTGAAGGGCGCGTCGAAGGGCGAGGGTCTGGGAAACCAGTTCCTCTCGCACATCCGCGAGACGGACGCGATCGTGCATGTGGTGCGCTGCTTCGAGGACTCGAACGTGGTGCATGTGGACGGCAGCATTGATCCGGTGCGCGACATCGAGACCATTAAGCTGGAGCTGCTGTTTGCGGACCTGGAGACGCTCGAGAAGCGGATCGCGAAGACCGGCCGCGGAGCCAAAAACGATAAGAGTCTGGCGCACGAGCTGGAGATCCTGGAGGCCATCAAGGCCCACCTGGAGGACGGAAAGGATGCCAAGTCCTACACGCCCCCGTCGGAGGATGATCTCCCGTTCGTCGCCGAGCTGAACCTGCTGACCGGGAAGCCCGTGATCTATGCGGCGAACGTGTCCGAGGATGACCTGGCGGATGACGGCGCGGGGAATGCCTATGTGCAGGCCGTCCGCGAATACGCCGCAGCCGAGGGCAGCGAAGTGTTCGTGGTCTGCGCCGAGATCGAGGCGGAGATCTCCGAGCTCGACGAGGACGAGCGCCAGATGTTCCTCGAGGACCTGGGGCTGTCCGAGTCCGGTCTGGACAAGCTGATCGCCGCGAGCTATAAGCTTCTGGGGCTCATCTCTTACCTTACCGCCGGTGAGAAGGAGACGCGCGCCTGGACCATCAAGGCCGGCACGAAAGCCCCGCAGGCCGCCGGAAAGATTCACTCCGACTTCGAGCGCGGCTTTATCCGCGCGGAGGTCGTGGACTGGAAGGACTTGCTTGCGGAGGGTTCGCTGGCCGCGGCACGCGAAAAAGGCCTGGTGGGCCTGGAAGGTAAGGATTATGTGGTAAAGGACGGGGATGTGATCCTCTTCCGCTTTAACGTTTAAGGAGGTATCTTCATGGAGAATGAGAAAAACATCCCCGAGGGTTTCGAGGAAGGCATCGGCATTAACTTCGCGGACGGCGAGCGCAAATTCATCGACCTGGAATTCGAAGACGGCGAGAGCGGCGAGTACATGGTCGTGGACATCTTCGAGGAGGACGGCAGGGATTACAATGACCTCACGCCGGAAGCGGATTTAGACAAAGACGAAGAGACGCTGCACCTAGACTAC
>CAYLPO010000290.1:0-2910 GCA_964385575.1 uncultured Lachnospiraceae bacterium
AATCCCAGAGGTACTCGGTCTCGTCGTAAAAGTAATGGATATAGTTCTCGAGGAGCTGCGCGTTGGCGCGGTTCTCCATGTACTCGACGAGTTCGTCGCGCCGCTTTTCCAGGCGGTGCGCTGTCTCGGCGTACTCCTCGCCCTTCCGGGCGAGTTTGCGGAGCTGGGCGGTGTAGGCTTTGTGCACGCGGGCTGCCGCGCGCTGAAAAAGCTCCGGCTCCAGCAGCAGCTGCTCGGCCGGGCCGATCTCGATGCTCTTCAGGTTCTCCAGCGAGCGCTGGGTGTCCGAGTCGAAGGTGCGGATGGAGTCCACCTCGGTGTCAAAGAATTCCACGCGGTACGGATGCTCCGCCTCCGGCGTGAAAACGTCCAGGATGCCGCCGCGAATGCTGAATTCGCCGCGGCCCTCCACGAGGCTCATGCGCTCGTAGCCGAGCTCGGCCAGCTGCTCCTTCAGGTCGATGAGGAAGTGGTCTTCGCCGCGGGCGATGGTCAGGCGCTTCGCTTCCATGAAGCGGTGCGGGATCGTCTTCTTGACGGCCGCGGAGGCCGGTGCGACGACGATGCAGTCGTCTTCCGCGAAGAGCGCGTGCATGCCCTGCAGGCGGTCGATGGTGCGGTCGTGGCTTCTCGCCTCATAACGAAGAAACACCTGATCCTCGGCGGGCATCACGTGTACGTCAGACTTTGTAAAAAAAGAAAGGTCATCCGCAAGCCGCCGCGCCCTGGGCTCGGTTGCAGTGATGATCAGACTTTTCCCTTTTTGTTCCCGGATGCGCTCCGCGATCACCCACGCACTGCGGCTCTCGGAGACGCCGGAGATTCCGGTCACACCTTTACGCATCTTTTTTCCTCGTATTATATCGGTTCATTGAATTGCTGATCTGTCGGATTGCCGGTCAAGACTTCAGCCATCTCTTTTCTGGGCTATATCGATCCTTTGAATTGCCGATCAAGATCGCCCCTTCAACCATCCTTCTTCCTAGTATTATACCGGTTCATTGCAGAGTCGATACCGTCAGTCACGATTGCTTTGCATGCGGCAGCGGCCTGGAGGACTGCTTCCCTCATGATGGGTACTTCTTCTTTGGTGAAGCCTCCGGTCACGAAGTCGATCAGGTTCTCCCCATCCCCCTTTCCGGTGCCGATCCGGATGCGGGGGAACCGGTCGCTCTGCAGCTGGTAGATGATGGACTTCATGCCGTTGTGGGTTCCGGCGGAGCCGAATTTCCGCACGCGAACAGATCCCGCAGGGAGATCGAAATCATCATAGATCACCACGAGGTTCTCCATCGGGACCTTATAGAAAGCGGCGATCTCGCGAACGGATTCGCCGCTCAGGTTCATGTATGTCTGCGGTTTGACCAGCAGGACCTTCCGGCCGCCGAGGCGGCCCTCTCCGATCAGCGCCTTAAACTTCAGCTTGTTCACGCGGATGCCCAGGTCTTCTGCAATGCGGTCGACCGTGATGAATCCCAGATTGTGCCGGGTATTCTCATATTTTCGCCCCGGATTGCCGAGGCCTACGATAATGAATGGTTCAGTGGTCATTGCTTTTTCAGATATGGCCGCGGCGGGCTGCCGGACCCTGTTCTCTATAGCCGCGGCGGTCTGCCGAGCTCTGTTCTCTATGGCCGCGGCGGGCTGCCGGACCCTGTTGTTCTAAGGCCGCGACGGTCTGCCGGACCCTGTTGTTCTAAGGCTGCGACGGTCTGCCGGACCCGGTTGTTCTAAGGCTGCGACGGTCTGCCGGGATCATTTTCCGGGATTATTCTCCAGGATCATGGTTCCCACTTTATAAATGTCGCCTGCCCCCATTGTGAGCACGATATCCCCTTTCTGAGCGTGCTCAGAAACGTAGTCCGCGATCTCCCGGAATGTGCTCATATAGTAGACCTCCTGCTCAGGATGAGCGCGGCGGATCGCTTCGCAGAGCTTCTCCGAGGAAATGTGGTAGATGTCTTTCTCCCTGGCCGCATAGATGTCTGCAAGGATCAGAACATCCGCTTCGCCGAACGCATCGCGGAACTGGTCGAACAGCGCGAGCGTCCTGGTGTAGGTATGGGGCTGGAATGCGCACCAAAGTTTTCCATGCGGCAGCTTCTCCGCTGCAGAGAGCGTCGCGTGGATCTCTGTCGGATGATGTGCGTAATCGTCGACGATCCGGACGCCCTTCCCGGTAGTCCCGATCACGTCGAACCGGCGATGCGTTCCGTGATAGACGCCAAGTGTCTCGCAGATCACTTTCGGATCCACGTCCAGGATGTGGCAGCAGGTGAACGCTGCTGCGGCATTCAGGATGTTATGCTCGCCCGGCACCTGTAGGCGCACTTCTCCCAGATCCTCTTCCTCTTCGCCTGTCCTGCAGATCATTCGGAAGGACGGCATCCCGTTCTCGTCGAACCGGACCTTCGTGATCTGATAATCACAGCTTTTGCTATATCCGAAGGTGACCACATTCGGCAGGCCATGGATGACCTCGTTTACGAACGGATTGGAATCGTATGCGATGATGGTTCCAGACTCGGGAACCGCTCTCGCGAACTGGTCAAAGGACTGCACGATGTGGTCCATGCTCTTGAAATAGTCAAGATGATCGGAATCGATGTTCAGGATCAGCTCGATGTCCGGCCTCAGCTGCAGGAAGCTGTCGCGGTATTCGCAGGCTTCCGTCACGAAGAATTCTTTTCCGCCGACACGGACATTCCCTCCGATCTCATCCAGCTGTCCCCCCACGAGGATCGTGGGATCGAGTCCGGCGCTGGCCAGGACCAGCGAGACCATGGAGGTCGTCGAAGTCTTTCCGTGCGTACCGCTGATCGCGATGCCGACTCCGTACTCATCCATAAGCAGCCCCAGGATCTCGGCCCTGCTGGCCAGAGGGATCCCCCGCTCTCTCGCGCGGATCAC
>CAYLPO010000291.1:0-2906 GCA_964385575.1 uncultured Lachnospiraceae bacterium
ACTGGCGTCCTTTACGAACCAGCTGGTTAAATGTAGGCATACGTTTTCCTCCTGTAAAAATTTCTGTTTTGCGTGACCGTGGCTGTCGGTCTTTTTAGGCGCACGAATACTCTTCGCGCGCATACGCCCGAGTATTATAGACTTTCCCGGTATGCCGTGTCAAGCATTTTAGGCTTGCAGGCGCCGGCAAGTCCCGCACGCTTTCTGTTTGTGTTTCGCTTGCAAAATCACAGGGGCAATGTTATCATTTATCGGGTGTGCCGGCAACCGACCGAAGCCGCGTTGCCCAAAGCGCATCATTACTGATCGATTATTATTTGTGGAGGGAGCATATCATGCCCGTTACACTTGTGACCATTCCGCCCGTCGTCCTGGCCATCTTCATTATCGGCGCTGTCGTCCTGGCTGTTTTCCTGTTCATGTATTTTATGGGGAAGCGCCTGCAGAAGCGCCAGGATGAGAACGAGGAGATCATCCGTTCCGCCGCGCAGGTCTACTCCGTACTCGTGATCGATAAGCGGAAGATGAAGATCACCGAGTCCGGTCTGCCCGAGCAGGCTCTGCAGGAAGTCAAATGGTACCAGAAGATCCGGAAGGTCCCCGTCGTAAAGGTGAAGGTCCAGAACCGCATCGTGAATGTTCTCGCGGATGACAAGGTCTATGAGGCGCTTCCGATCAAATGTGAGGCGAAGGTCGTCATGAGCGGTCTGTATCTCACGGAGATCCGGAGCATCCGCGGAGGAAAGAACATCCTGCAGCCGGAGAAGAAAAAGACACTCTGGCAGCGCTTCACCGGGATCTTCACGAGAAAGTGACGTCGGAAGAAGTCATCCCACGGGAATTATAGGCATTCGAATCTAAAGCACGGTTTCGACCGTGCTTTTTGTTTTCATTTTTGCATAACCGGACCTTTTTTCTCTGCAGAAAATGGGATATAATAATATTCACATTTATTATTCATTTTTTTACTTTTCTGTACATTTCACCCCGGTTTTCCGGGCATCGAACGGAAAGGCAAACCATGGACTGGCTCTATGTGATATCCGACAGACTGAACACATACTTCCGAGCGACAGATATCCCGGTCTCGATCCTCGGTCCGGACGGCGCGCTCATGAACGCGATCGGGCCCGAAGGGTTTTCCACCGCCGCAAGCAATGTCTGCGGCCGTTCCTGTCCGTGTGCGGAGGCGCGCGCGATGGGCTGCGGGGAAGCAGAGCAGGCAGACCGGGCATTCCGCTGTCCTGCAAACCGGGAGTTCTTCTCCCTGCCCTCCAAGCAGCGCGGGAAGACCCGCGCCGTGATCCTGGCAGGTCCGATCCCGGCGAATTCCGACCCGCAGAAGAACCGTTATCTGCGGAAACTTCTGGCCGCCGTGACTGAGAGCATCCCCGCAGGTGATGAATCCTCACTGCCCCGCTCTGCCGAGGAGCGCGAGAAGATCAATGACTACATCGACATGCTGCAGGACAGCTACGACCTTGACCATGTCTCGCCTACGGAACGCAGGCTCATTGAGGACGTCATCTCAGGAGACCGTGAACATGCGCGTACGCTGCTGAACGAAACGCTCCGCAGCATCTACCATACAGCCGGGCAGAACTTCGTCATGATCCGCATGCACGCGATCGACCTGATTGCTCTCCTTTCGAAGGCTCTGGCGGAAAACGGCATGGATCCCGAAAACGTGTACCGCATGTCCGAAAATGCCATGAACGAGATCATGGTCTCCACGGATCTGACGGATTTCTCCTACCGTATTCTGGAGATCCTCGATTCGTTCGTGTCTTCCGCTTTTGCCCGCTATCCGCAGGCGACTTCATCCGCCATCAAAGAAGCGATCATCTTCATCAGCGAACATTTTAACGAGAACATCTCGCTTCAGAACGTGGCGGATCACGTGGCCATGAACGCCTCGTATTTCTCGTCATTGTTTAAACGCATCATGGGGACCAGCTTCTCCGAATACCTCACCGAAAAGCGGATCTCACAGGCAAAGATGATGCTGAAACACGGAAATACGGCCATCGCGGAGATCGCGGCGGCCGTAGGATATGAGAACCAGAGTTATTTTTCCAGAGTGTTTAAATCGCAGACCGGCATGAGTCCCAACCAGTACCGGCACAGCTGACCGAATGACTTCGTTCGGCATTATGCCCACAGATCATCCGGATATACCCCCGCGGCCTTCATGGCCGCGATTTCTTTCTTTACGGAAGCCAGGTCTTCCCGATAGGTGATTCCGTACCAGTCCGCATCCGTCTTCAGCACGCGGACCGTGGCGCCGGCCTCCATGGCCTGCGCCGCCGCAGTCGGCAGATAGTACTCCTTCTTCATGGGGTCGGCGGAGACCTCTTCACGCAGGAACCGCGCAAAACCGCCGCGCAGCACGTCGAAGAACTCCGGGCCGAAACCCCAGAAATTCATGGAGACCGTGGTCTCCGGCTCCAGAGGGCGGAAGGTCTCGCCGTCCTCGGTATAGGCAATGTCCGACTCCCTCTGCACGATTTTCGTCCGCTCGGTGATCCCGGTCAGGAACCCTTCCGCGTTCGTCTCGCAGACTCCGCGTGAGACCGAGCCGTTCTCGGTCACGGTCTTCTCGAGCAGATAGCCGGCCATGGCATACTGTCCCGCCTGCCGCGGGCCCGCCAGAAACGCGTGCATCTTCTCAAACGCATCGCGGCCGTAAAAGTCATCGGCATTGATCACACAAAACGGGCAGCGCACCGCATCCGCCGCGCACAGTACCGCCTGTCCGGTTCCCCAGGGCTTCGTGCGTCCCGCAGTCAGCTCTGCGAAAGCCGCCGCATCGCAGCCGGCATCCTCCAGCACGCGTGCCGGCAGATCCGGATTCTGAAACACATAGGATACGCGGAAAAACTTGGACGCCCGCTTCCCGATGTCGG
>CAYLPO010000292.1:0-2884 GCA_964385575.1 uncultured Lachnospiraceae bacterium
CTCCTCGACCGCCTTATAGGCTTTCTTCAGCGGCTCGCTGCCGTATTTGACCGGGGTCGGCATATCGCCGGTGATGATCTCGGTGGCGTCGTGATACAGCGCGACCAATGCGGCCTTCTCCGCGTTCAGTTCGCGCCCGTGGCGGACATTGCCCAGCACGCACAGCGCGTGCGCGATCATGGCGACCTCCAGCGAATGCTCGCTGAGATTCTCCGGCCGCGACGACCGCATCAATGCCCAGCGCTCAATGTATTTCATGCGGGAAACCGAAGCGAAAAACGTAAATGCGCGGTCCGCCTCCGTCCCGGGATGTTCGATGCTCATAAGAAATCCTCATCTTCCTCGAGGCCCTCGTCAAATCCGTCGAAGTGCCCCTTCATGTACTCTTTATTCTTTCGATCCTCGCGGGACGGCCGGCGCATCCACAGCCCGTCGTCGAACCCGCGCTCGTAATCTTCCTTCTCTTTTTTCTTTTTGTCCGGATCCGAACCGAACAGCGATCCCAACAATGACATGGCCTGTCCTCCTCACTCCGGCAGCCGTACACCGGTCTCGAAAAACAGCTTCGCCGCAGCTGCCAGATAAGCTGTGTCCTGTGCTCCCGCGGTCTCATATGCGGAGTGCATGGCCAGCTGTGCCAGGCCGATATCGACCGTGTTCAGCGCGACCTGGGTGTTCGAGATATTGCCCAATGTCGAGCCGCCCGGCACATCCGAACGGTTCACGAAGGTTTGCACCGGCACGTCCGCCCTCGCGCAGAGATCCCGGAAAGCGGCTCCGGAAACTGCATCCGTGGCATATTTCTGGTTCGCGCTGTACTTGATCACGATCCCGCCGTTCATGACCGGCCGGTTCGTGGGGTCCGCTTTCGCGGTGTCATTCGGGTGCATGCTGTGGGCATTGTCCGCGGAGATCATGAAACTTTGCGCCAGCGCGCGGGGGAAGCATTCCGCCGCAGGCACGTCCACCGCGCAAGAAATGTCGGCAAATGCAGTCGCCGCGCAGATCCGCACCAGAACATCCCGCAGGAAGGTCGATGCCGCGCCCTGTTTCGTGGAGCTTCCGACCTCTTCATTGTCAAAAACGCAAAAGACCGGGGTCCTGTCCACAGGCCCGGCGGCCGCCAGGAACCCCTGCAGGCCGGCGTAAACGCACTGCAGGTCATCCAGCCGGGGCGAAGCCAAAAACTCCTTCGCCGCGCCGTACGTGGTGCCGTGCTCGCGGTTATATAGAAACAGATCTGTATCCAGAATCTCCTCCGCCTTTACATCCGCCGCATCCGCGATCATCTGCAGGAACGCGCCTGTCTGATCTGCGCCCGCAAACAGCGGCAGCAGATCGTTCTGAATGTTCCAGGCCTTTCCGTCATTGGCTTTCCGATCCATGTGGATGGCCAGATTCGGGATCACCAGGAGGTCCCGGTCAATGTTCACCAGCCTGGTCTCCAGCCTGCCACCGACGCGGACCACGATGCGGCCTGCCACGGAGAGCGGCCGGTCGAGCCAGGTCGACATCAGCATGCCGCCGTAGCCCTCCACGTTCAGTTTCGTATATTTTCCTTCTACGGAGATCTCCGCGTTCGGTTTCACCCGGAACGCCGGGGAGTCGCAGTGCGCGGCGTAGATAGAAAACGGCGGCACCCCTGCGGCAGGATCTGCGGCAACGTCTGACCCGGTCGCGGAAGCAATTTTCTCCGGGATCCTGAACGCGATCATCGCACTGCTGTTCCTGCGCACGAAATATGCTCCGCCCGGAATGATCTCCCAGGCATCTTTCTCCCGAAGCTCCGAAAGCCCTGCTTTTGTCAGTTCTTCTGCGATGTTTTCTACAGCAAAAAAACCGTTCGGACTGCGTCGGATGAAGTCGAGCAGACCGGCATTGACCTTTTCCTCACGGAAGGTCCGCATTTTCTTCCCCGAATTCGATTTCTGTTTCATAGATCTTGGTCCTCCTGATCCCGAAAATCTCTACTATGTTCTTCAGAAAATGCCTTCAGAGATCCAGCAAATATCCTGCAGCGATCCCGGCGGCGGCGCAGATTCCGATGATCAAAATGGGATGCACTTTCCGAAATGCCAGAACCAATGCGGCCACACACACGACGGCACTGACCGCAAAAGAAGCGGAAAGCACGTTTTCCCGCGAGACGCCCGCAGGCAGAAATACTGCAAGTGCCACCGACAGGAGCGCCGACGCGATCAGGCCGATGACCGCAGGCCGTAATCCGCTCATCATTCCTGTCACAACACGGCTTTTCTTGTATTTTTCATAAAACACCGCCACGACCAGAATGATCACGAAAGAAGGCAAGATCACGCCCAGCGTGGCGAAAACGGCGCCGGGCAGACCCGCGGTCCTGGCTCCCGTGAACGTCGCAGCATTGACCGCCATCGGGCCGGGAGTGCTCTCGCTTACGGCAATCAGATCCAGCATGGTCTCCGTATCCATCCAGCCGTGTTCCAGCACGGTCTCCCGGATCAGAGGAAGCATGGCGTAACCGCCGCCGATCGTGAACAGCCCGATCTTTAAAAACGAAAGGAATAACTGCAGCATGATCATGCCGCCCCCTTCCGTTTCGTCAGGGCAGAGAGCACGATTCCCGCCACGGCACAGGCCAGGATGATGCCGATGACCGGCGCCTTCAAAAATGCAGCCGCCGCAAAAGCACCGAACATCACGACATAGGATGCTGGACTTTTCGGACATTGCTTATACATATTCACAAGCGCTTTCGCGATCAGGGCCAGTACGCCTGCCCGGATCCCGAAGAAGGCATAGCGGACAGCACGCACTTCCCAGAAGCGACCCAAAACGAATGCTGCCAGAAGCATAATCAGGAAAGACGGCAGAACCACGCCGCAAGTGGCCAAAACAGCCCCCGGCA
>CAYLPO010000293.1:0-2878 GCA_964385575.1 uncultured Lachnospiraceae bacterium
CCTTCTTCAGGCGCTGCGTGTTCGTGACGAACAGGTCGTCGCCCACCAGCTGGCATTTTCCGCCGAGCTTTTCGGTCATCAGCTTCCAGCCGTCCCAGTCCTCTTCATCCAGGCCGTCCTCGATGGACCAGATAGGATATTTCTCAATCAAGCCCGCCCAATGATCGATCAGCTCCTCGGATGTAAAGTCCTTTCCGGACTTGGGCTGATGATAGTAGCCCTTGCCTTTCTCACTCTTCCACTCGGAGGAAGCTGCATCCATGGCCAGAACGAAATCCTCACCGGGCTTATAACCGGCGTTCTCGATGGCTTTCAGAATGTGCTCGATCGTGTCCTCATCGGATGCCAGGTTCGGAGCGAAGCCGCCCTCGTCGCCGACTGCCGTGGTCTGGCCCTCCGCTTTCAGAAGCTTCTGCAGCTCATGGAACACTTCGGTGCACCAGCGCAGACCTTCCGCGAAACTCGGAGCGCCCGCGGGCATGATCATGAACTCCTGCGTATCCACGGAGTTCGATGCATGTGCGCCGCCGTTTAAGATATTCATCATAGGCAGGGGCAAACGGTTTCCGTTTACGCCGCCGAAGAAGCGGTACAGCGGGATGCCGAGCGCCTTTGCAGCCGCATCGCAGGTCGCGATGGAAACCGCGAGGATCGCGTTCGCGCCCAGTTTCGACTTATCCGGGGTGCCGTCCGCCGCGATCATTGCCGCATCGACCGCATAGATGTCCGTGGGGTCCATGCCCTTCACAGTCTCCGCGATCACGGTGTTCACGTTTTCGACCGCTTTCAGAACACCCTTGCCGCCGAACTTCGCCTTATCGCCGTCGCGCAGCTCAAGCGCTTCGAACTCGCCGGTCGAAGCTCCGCTGGGAGCCGCGCCGCGTCCCACGGTGCCGTCGCACAGCGTGACTTCCGCCTCGACGGTGGGATTTCCTCTCGAGTCGATGATCTGTCTTCCGATCACGTTTTCAATGCAAAGCTTCATAAACTACCTCCCTGTATTACCGGTCCGGGCCTCGAGTTGACAGCCCGGTTCATGTTATCTTAATCATAATACGATTGGATCCGTTTTTCCATAGCGACATTGACATCATGGATCCGCTCAAGCTGAAATGTGACGGCCCATATCGCCCAATTCAGATGACAGCGGCACCAACGCAAAAGCGGCCGCCCTGGGGCTGCCGCTTTTCTGAGCTTTCACAGATGCTCCGAAGGACTTTGCTCACTTGCCCTGCAGTGCGTTCTCGATGGCTTCCGCAATGGCTTTAAAATAGTCATTGCCGTTGCTCAGCGTATTCCATTTGTTCTTGCCGCGCAGATCTTTGTCCAGAACCATGCGCGGTCCTCCCAGCACGGAAACGCCCTTCGTGGAGCTGTCGAAATCTTTCCGGAGCGTCACGATATTCTCTTTCACGGTAACGACCGGGGTCACACGGTCGATCTTCGGAAAACGAACCTGAACGCCCGTCAGACCTTTTTTCAGTTCCGGCGCCGCGATCTCATTCACCGCGGCATCCGCCTGCAGGGCCGCAAAGACATCCTCGATCGTCATCGGCGCGGAAAGCTCGATCTTCCGCACGGTGTCCATGGCATCCTTCAGGGAATTCGCCTGATTTTTCATATTATCAAAAAGACCCATACGCTCCTCCTTTTCACTCTGTCTCCGCGCCCGCCGTGCGGGTGTGAAGCGAAGTCATCAACTGACTACTTTTTGCTGATAATCTGTTTACAGTATAAACCTGTCAGAAAGCACGGAAAACGTACGAAAGTACAGGGGACAGCCCCGTTTTTCAGGGATGTTCGCTGTGTTGCATGTTCAGCGGTTTCTTCAAAACCGCGCATACTCCGTACACAGCAGCCGGTATGCAGGTTCATCCTCTTCGATCTTGGGAAAGCGCGGCAGCTCGTCCAGAAAGCGGTTGTCGTGTTCGTCGTCATTGCACATGGAGACCTCACCGATCAGCACCGCGCCTGACTCCGCCGGAACGAAAAACTCGTGATAGCAGTACGGATACAGCGTCAGGCTCTCTCCCGGCTGCAGCAGAATCTCGGATCCCGCGGGCACCCTGTAACGGCGCCCGTCGCGGAACACCTCCACGTCCGTGTCCGACAGCTGTTCCGTTTCCCGGTCTGCATTCCACAGATGAAAGCCCAGTGTTCCGCCGCCGCGGTTAATGATGTCCTCCATCTTATTCCAATGGAAGTGGTTCGGGGACAGCTGGCCGGGATACAGCATCATGATCTTTTCGGCATAGGTCTTCGTGTAGCGCGGGTCGCGGACATTGCCGTTTCGCAGCGTGATCAGTGACAGCCCCACATGCCGGAAGTCACCCAGACCGTAATCCGTAATGTCCCACCCCAGGGCATTGTCGCGGATCTCGTCATATGAGGAGTCGCTGCTCCTGTCAGCCCATTCCTCCGGGGTGAAGCGAAGGAAAGGCGGGAGCTCGAAACAGTGTTCGGCGAGCAGGGCTTCGAAGTCACGGATGACGGCATTGATCTGAGAACGTTTCATGGCAAAAAATGTTCAGGGAACTCCTTTCATTGAAATATATTTATAATCTTATCTTTTCCGATCATGAAAATAAATATGCGCTTTTTCACATTTTCGTCACATATGTGCTCTAAAATGACTACAATAGAAGTTTGAAAAGGAGGCACAGAAATGTCTGAAGAGTATTATCATCAGAGTAATCCTTACGGAAGCACATCTTATACCGGATCAACCGGTCCGCAGACGCAGTACGGCTCCTCGCAGAATACTGCCGGAGGGTGGCAGAATGTTCACGATCCGAACTATCAGAGCACCGGCAGCGCCCGCCGCTCCCGCGGCCCCCGCACCGGCCTTATCGTTCTGCTGTGCGCGGTGATCGCATTT
>CAYLPO010000294.1:0-2877 GCA_964385575.1 uncultured Lachnospiraceae bacterium
GCCCGAGAACAGGGTCAATGCGTCGTCCTGCCACTTCTTAATGTTTCGGTAAGTCACGATCTGGCCGAACTGCTTCGTGACCTTATCCACGCGGTTCGTGCGGCTGTAGGCCTGTACCAGCGAGTGCCACACGAGGTTCTTGTCCAGATACAGCGTGTTGCAGGGCTTTGCGTCGAAGCCGGTCAGGAACATGTTTACGACCAGGAGGATATCGACCTGCGGCAGGTTCTTCTGCTTCATGCGCTTCGCGATGTCCTTGCGGTAGGCGTCGAAGGTCTCGATCGAATAAGCGGTGCCGTACATCTCGTTATAGTCGTCCATGCAGCGGGTCAGGAGCTCCTGCGAGTGCTCGTCGGCGCCGTCGTCCATGTCCTCGTTCGCCTGGTAGGTGAAGATGGCCGCAACTTTCAGTCGCTTCTCTTCCGGAAGCAGAGCGTTCTGGCGTTTAAACTCGTCATAGTACTTGCCCAGGGTCTGGATGGAGTCGACCGCAAACAGCGCTGTGTAGATATCCTTTCCTTCCGGGTGCACATGCTGCTCATGGTGTTCGAGGATGTGCTCGGTGATCTTCCGGATACGCTCATCCGCATGATAGAGGCCGTTAATGTCGATGCCGTGGCGCTGGCAGTATTCCGGATCATCCAACTGCTCCGGGTCAATGCCCCGGACCGCGATGTGATGCGCAAAGATGGATCGCTGATATTCCACGGAGAACCGCAGGACGTTTCCGTCCGCGATCGCGTCCTTGATCATGTAGCGGTGCAGGCAGGGATCGATTTGCGGGCCGGCGTTAAAGATATCCGCCGTGGTCTGCTTCGCGGCGCCGCGGTTCTTTTCGAAAATGGGCGTGCCGGTAAAGCCGATGTAGTTCGCCTTCTCGAAGTGCTTTTCGATCTGGCCATGCATCTTTCCGAACTGGCTGCGGTGGCACTCGTCGATGATGAAGACGACCTTCTTATCCCGGTAGGCATCCATCACGGCAGCGTAGCGCTCGTTCTTTACGGCGTTCGCCATCTTCTGGATGGTCGTAACGATCAGGCCGCGGCTCAGATCCTTCATGTGGTTGATGAGGACGATCGTGCTGTCCGTGTTATCGACACAGTCCTTCTCGAAGGAGTTATATTCGTCGACGGTCTGATCATCGAGGTCTTTGCGGTCGATCAGGAAGACGACCTTGTCCACAGAGGGCTCGTCGCGCAGAAGCTGTGCGAGTTTGAAACTGGTGAGGGTTTTACCGGAGCCGGTGCAGGCAAACACGAAGCCGTTGCGGTTGATCTCCAGCACACGCTTTTTCGCCGCGCGCACCGCATAGATCTGATACGGGCGCATGACCATCAGGATCGGTTCCGTGGTCTTGATGACCATGTATTTATCCAGCATTTCCGTCAGGGCGGATCTGCGGAAGAACTCGGCAGTGAACGGCTCCAGTTCATTGATCCGGACGTTCTTCTCATCCGTCCAGAAGAACACGAGGCTCTTCAGGATAGGATTATATTTTCCATCCAGCATCTCGTTTTCATTACAGAAATACTTCGTCTGCACGGAGTTGCTGACCACGAACAGCTGCAGGAAGTGGAACACGCCGCGGAACGAGAACTTCCGGTAGCGGTTGATCTGGTTGATGGCTTCATTGATCTCCACACCCGGGCGCTTCAGTTCGATCTGAATGACCGGCAGGCCGTTAATCAGAATGGTCACATCATAGCGGTTCTTATAGACGACGTCGTCCTTATGGGCAGGGTCCATGGTGACCTGGTGCGTCACCTGATAGATGTTACGGTCGGAGTTTCCGGAGAAGAAGTCCAGGTAGACGGTCTCGCCATTGTCCAGGGTGAGAACGTATTTATCGCGGAAGATCTTCGCGGACTCATAGACCGTGTGGTTATCCAGGTGGATCATGACGCGCTCGAATTCCGCATCTGAAAAAGATGCCTCGCCCTTCTTTTCGATCAGCTTGGCTGCATTGAACGCCGCCAGCTGTTTGCGAAGGTTTGCGATGACACCATCATAGTTTTTCAGATCGACGTACTGATAACCGATGCTTTCCAGACGTTCGATGAAGAGGCTTTCGACTTCGTATTCGGACAGGACCCGTGACATGTGACATTCTCCTTGTCGTGGTCATATTAAATCATTTTTATTATAGTTTTTTAGAATGTCGATGTCATTAGGCGCGGCCCAGCATATGAGAAATAATTCTAATGATCACAATGTGCTATACTGAATGACGGCATGGTTTTTAGCTGCTATGAAACCTTGAGACAACAATGCATTGTATTGCGCCTGCGAGGTGACCAAACATGACGGAAAAAGAATTCCGAGTAATGCACAGCGAATTAATAGAATATTACCAGCTGATTGAATGGCGCCTGGGGGCTCTTTGTGCTGCCATTCTGGCAGATGAAGAAAGAAACTGGTTTGAATGGCTTAATGATTATGAATACGATTCGTTCGGGCTCCTGATGCATAAAATCTCAGAGATCCAAGAACAGCAGCATCTCCAGGTGCTGAAACCGACGGATCTTAAAGCCTTACACGATTTACGAAAAAAACGCAACTACTGGGTTCACCTTTTTTTTTTTCATAATCCCCGCCCAATTTTTTTAAACGGACGAGGAGAATTAAAGCGGCCGCATTTTGCGAAAAAGCTGAAAGAGGATCTGCGCGATGCGATAGATTGGGACGAAAAACTCACCGAGGTCGCCCGTGGGATTCGTATTTCTCCCATCGGATATCAATCATTACTTTCACGCCAAAAAGACTCTTCCACACGAAGTTCATAAATTGGCAAGCAGGGCAGAACCGTCCATCCGGCCGGTTTTCTGCAAGCAGGGGCCCGGGGTGACCCCAAGCCAATTTCGGCCATTTCATCGCCTC
>CAYLPO010000295.1:0-2867 GCA_964385575.1 uncultured Lachnospiraceae bacterium
CCATACTGTAGGAAACGGAGGCCTTCAGGTCTTCGTTCATCTGTTTTTCGCGAGCCAGTTCGTTCGCGAGCCGTTCCGATTCACGAGCGAGTTTCACCGCCTTTCCGGTCTCGCCGTCCAGACGGCGGCGGGTATCCTTCACCGCTGCCCGAAGCCGCGCGTTCGCCCGGTCCGCTTCTCTCACGGAAGCTTTCAGACCGGCGATCTCCTCTTCGGCTCTTCTTTTTTCTTCCAGGGACGCCGCCAGCGGCTGCACCGGCATCCAGACGTCGTCCGGCGTGATCTTCACTTCCGTGACACAGTCTGCCCCCGCTCGCTCCCCGCAGCGCAAGAGGAACGTATCTTCGGACTCCCGTTCCATCGGAACGGAACGCGGATCGCGGATCTCCCGCGCGCGCAGCCGTGCCGCGGCGACAGGGCGGTCGAAAGTGATCAGCGCGCCCTCACACGTCGTATCCAGCCCGCTGATCCGCACCGGATCCTTCACTGCCTGCAGCAGCAGTTCACGGTTCGCTCCGAACCTGAGGCGGAACGCGGTCCCGTTTACGATCTGCCAGTACAGATCGCTCCGCTCGAAAAGCC
Source organism: uncultured Lachnospiraceae bacterium (assembly GCA_964385575.1). GTDB lineage: Bacteria > Bacillota > Clostridia > Lachnospirales > Lachnospiraceae > RGIG5636. The sequence continues at coordinate 583 of CAYLPO010000295.1, forward strand.
GGGGGCCCGCACCGTTCAGGAACAGGGAACCGCGGAGCAGACGGTTTTCATATTCGGCCATTACGGACCAGACTCCGTCCGTCACGACCCGCTCCGACAGTTCTTCCAGATCGATCCGGAAACAGAAACCGGAGCCGTCGTAGCGGTAATGCGATTCAATGCCGGCATTTGCGTCAGTCACGGTCCCGAAGTTCTGCGTCAGAAACTCTGTCGGAACCGGCTGCGTTTCCAGGCGGATCCGTTCTCCGGTCTTTTCATTTATCAGGAAGACTTCGACTTTCTGATCATCCGCTTCGGCAATGTCAAATCTCGGAAAATATATGTGCGCGGACACTTCGAACGCGCGGTCGGAGACCTTGATCTGATCAATGAACCGATAAGGGTTCATGTCGGCAAAATCCCCCGTAATGTCCCGGACGTTCCGCAGCTCAGACTCATCCGATCCTTCCGTTCCGGCTGCGGGAGCGGGGAACAGTTCCTCCGGAAGGACCGCTTCCAGGCGGCCGTTCTTCTCGGTGACCGCGGCAGAGGCATATCCGTTCTTCTGATAATCGCACAGGCACACGAGTCCTTCGTGATCGAGTTCCATGGCCCGCCGGTATTTTTCCCGGTCAATGACCCGGATCATGCCGAACGCCTCCGGGTCGATATTGGCTTCGATATACGCGCGCAGACGTTTCATGACTTCCAGTGCGGCTTCTTCAGGCATCGCAGCACAGTTATTCAGGAAGATCATCAGATCGATATCCAGATTTCGTTTCTGTTTAAAGAGCCGCAGTTTCGGATCTGTGACCCGTTCCCGGAAGATGCCGTCCAGCATCTCCATGATCTGAAACCGGTCGTTAAAATTCTGCATGGACATCGTATTCTGAGTGATCGACCGGCTCTGACCTTCACGAACACGCCAGAGATATCCGATGCCGCCCAGTATGACTGCCCGGCTGCATAACAGATGTGCCAGGATCGTAAAAGGAATATCCTCGTATAAAATTCTCTCAGGAAATCGCAGATGATGCTCCTCAACGAAGGAGCGGAGGAACAGTTTATTCCACGATGAGGTGTCATACAGCAGGTATGGATTTTTGCTGATATGAGTTATGCGCTCATAGTGGCAGAACAGGCGGTACTGGAGGGCGGAAGCCCATTCTCCCGTCGAGTCGAACCGCGCGGTATTGCAGACGGCGATCTCGCTTCCGGTCTCTTCCGCGGCGGCAAACATCCGCTCATAGGTTCCGGGAACGATCACATCATCCGAATCCATAAAAGCGACGTATTTTCCGTGTACCAGTGACAGGCCGGTGTTCCTGGCATGTCCCAGGCCGCCGTTTTCGAAGTGATACACGGAAATATCCGCATACCGGTCTGCGTAGTCATCCGCGATCCGGCCGCTCCCGTCCGTGGATCCGTCGTCGATCATAATGATCTCCAGATCGATATCTCCCTGGTCCAGAAGCGAATCGATACAGTCCGGCAGATACTCCTCGACATTATAGATCGGAACGATCACGCTGACATCATACTGCTTTTCCATATACTGACCATGCCTGTCCGGTTCGGACATAGGGGTGCGGATCCTTTTCTGCAGGCTCTTTACTGTGCACTCTTATTCAGATCCGCCTTGATCTGTGTCGTACTGATCTCAGGAGTGCGCGGCAGGTAGACGACTTCAACGCCCTCTTCTTTCAGAAAATCGAATTTTCCTTCCCAGTCTTCACCGATCACAAAGGTGTCAATGTGATACTCGTGAACATCCGTCCTTTTCTGCTCCCAGTTTTCTTCCGGAATGACCAGATCCACGTAACGGATCGATTCGAGAAGCGCCTTCCTCTGCTCATAGGAGAAATAGCACTTTTTACTCTTCATATTCCAGTTGAACTCATCGGTCGACAGCGCGACGATCAGATAATCCCCGAGAGCCTTCGCCCGTTTCAGAAGATTAATGTGTCCGTAGTGCAGCAGGTCGAATGTTCCGTATGTGATGACTCTTTTCATAACTCCTCCGGAGATCTGTGAAAGATCTTTTTCTGTATTTTTGTTAATGATAACGTTTTCCGCGGACTTTTTCCACTCTTAATGCTTTTTCAGGACGTCGCGGATCTTTCTCCCCGGCCCGGTCACGGCCCTGCCGAACCGATATGTGTGAATGTTGATTTTTCATGAAAATTAATAAGATTTTCATTTTGTTGAATCATAGCTTTAACTTGTTTATTGCCATGAGAGATTTGTTGATGTCTTAAAACAATATTTTCATATTGTTTCCTATCAAATTTGATATTATTTTGATC
>CAYLPO010000296.1:0-2860 GCA_964385575.1 uncultured Lachnospiraceae bacterium
GTACGATGCGAGCTACCGGCTCTCCTCCTGCGTAATCAATAACTACTGCGCAGCCACTGGCTTTTCGAGCCGCGGTGTCGTCGCGCGGGACGACCTGACCGGCACGAACTGGAGTGAGATCCCCGTGACGCTGATTGAGATGGGCTTCATGTCAAACCCGGATGAAGACATGCTCATGAACGATCCCGGCATGCAGGACGCCATGGCGCAGGGCATCTGCAACGGCATCCTGGAATATTACGGCATGCAGTAAACATAGCCCTGCTTTCTCACATTCCCCTGACGGCCATGTGTTCATCCCGGAACTTCATCAGCCGTTTATCATTCGTATAAAACACATCCGCTCCGGCGGAACGTGCCCCGGCCAGCTGCAGTGCATCCATGGCATGCAGGCCGGGGTACTCTGCTCTTATACGCGCCGCATCCAATGCCACCTTTTCATCTATTTCCGTCAATTCAAAATCAAGATCCTTTATAAAACGCAAAAAATGTTCGGCGGCATCCGGATCCTCATGTTTCAGGCACCCGGTACAATACTCCATGACCGTCACCGCGGATGTCCCCACAGGCCCCGCATGTATGGCTTCATCAAACAGCGTACGCGCCCGAACATCTCCTGCTTCGAGCGCGTAGATAAACATGACGGTATCAAAAAAAGTTTTTCTTCCTGTCATTCTCTGTCGTTTTCTCTCAACTTTCTTACATATTCATCCGGACTGAGCCCATCCCGCAAATCACGGTCTCTGGATTCATACTTCTCCCAGTCCACCGTTTTTATGTTTGGTTTCAAAGCACGATACTCTAACGCATTCGATCTGGCAGTCACTTCCATCTCCTGTCCGTCATGAAGGTCCAAAGCAAACATCACATCCGGCGGAATCGTCAACACATAACTGTTCCCGACTTTTCTGATTTTCACCGCCATTTCATCACCTCATCATCAGTATATACCGTATATACTTTCTTGTCAAATGACTCCCATGAATTCCCGCGCCGTTCTGCTACACCCCCGCGAACCCCTCGCCGCCGTACCGCGTGGGACGGTCATCCAGTCTGGCGCGAAGTTCTTCCCTGCGCGCCCGCACGGTCCGGATCATCAGTTCACGATCCTCCTGCAGCCAGCCCTGCATGCGGCAGACATTGGCCGGATGCAGACCGAACCAGAAGCACTCCCATGGCTCCAGCAGCGTCAGCAGGTACTCTTCCTCGTCCAGATACTCTCCGAACGTGGGCTCGGCAAATTTCCCGGAAGCCATATCCTCATACAGCTCGCAGCCGGGCTCCGCGTGAATGGTCCCGGTAAAGATCAGATAGGGCTTCGTCTCATTTAACAGCCGCGCTGTGGCCTCGGCATTTTCACGCCAGCGTCCCGCGCCCGCGCACCCGAAGATGATATTCGCGCCGTAGTCGATCCCGGCCTCCCGCAGCCGGCCCAGCTCATAGAACGTCTGCTCCGCGGTATAGCCCTTATTCATCAGTGACAGCGCGTCATCCAATCCGCTCTCCACGCCCACGTTCAGTTCATTGATCCCCAGAGCCCGCAGCATCCGAAGCTCCTCGTCCGTCTTCGAACGGATATTCTTCACGGACGCGTACATGGCGATGCGGTCCACTTTCGGCAGATACTGATGCACCAGCTGCGCGATCTCCGCCAGCCGGTCCGCCGGCAGGCAGAACGGGTCGCCGTTCTCCAGAAACACCCGCGTGATCCCGGGCACGTACATGCGTGCCTCTTTCAGATCCGTCTCGATCTGTTCCAGCGTCTCCTCCTCGAACGGAACGTCGCGGTACATGGTGCAGAAACTGCAGCGGTTATGCGAGCAGCCCGCTGTCACCTGCAGCAGCAGCGAGTCCGCCTCATACGGCGGTCGATAGGTCAATCCTGTGTATTTCATCTTTCACACCTTCCCGGCGCGTGCCAGCAGCACGCCCCCGTTTTTCGTCAGCCACCTTTTGGCCTCCCGGTAATCCGGCACGACGCGGGCCACCTCCGCCCAGAATGCCGGCGAGTGGTCCATGTGCTTCCGGTGGCACAGCTCATGCACCACCACATATTCCCGCACCGGCTCCGGCGCCAGCATCAAAAGCGCGTTAAAGTTCAGGTTCCCTGCCGCGGAACAGCTTCCCCAGCGCGTCTTTTGGACACGGATGGCAATGCGCCCGTAGTCCACGCTTACGACCGGCGCGAAGCGCTCCGCCAGCTTCGTGATCTCCCGTCTGGCCTGCTTCTTCAGCGACTCAATCTCTGCTTCCGACAGCAGACCGGCGCTCTCCGCGGCAGACCGCCTGGCGCGGTCCTTCACGATCATCCGCTCAAGCTGACCGGCGTATCGCACCACGAACGCGCGGATCTCCCGCTCCGGCAGCCGCTTCGGCGAGAAGATCACGAGCTCACCATTTACCACGCGTGCCCGCAAAGTCCGCCTGCGCGCGTCACGCTCGACCCGGTATGTGATCATATCACTCCTCTTCTACGAAAAAAGCAGGCGCAGCCGCCGGCTGTACCTGCTGATCTACTGCCTGCTCCGAATAACATGCACTCAGCGTGCAGTACGCTGCAGCTTACTCGATGGTCAGGATCTCTGCAAAACCCGTGACATCAAAAATGTCCATGATGGCCTCATTCACATGCGTGATCTTCATGGTTCCCTGCTTGGTCATGATCTTCTGTGCGGCCAGAAGCACCCGCAGGCCGGCCGAAGAGATGTACTCCAGCTTCTCAAAATCCAGGGTCAGATCCGTCACGTCATCCAGAGAAGCCCTCAGATCATCCTCCAGCTCCGGCGCCGTGTTCGTATCCAGACGGCCCTCCAGTGTGTAGACCGCCTTCGCCTCTTCGATATTCTTCTCGATATTCAAC
>CAYLPO010000297.1:0-2807 GCA_964385575.1 uncultured Lachnospiraceae bacterium
GACTTTTTCCGTGCCCGATAGGTCAGCCGATTTGTCGGAATTATTCCGATCGCATCCAAAATGAGTCTTAAGGTAGTGAGGCGCTGCTGACCATCGATAATCTCATACACCTGATCACCTTTATGATACGAGACCAAAGTTCCGATATAATAAGGCTTATCGGCTTCCTTCAGATAGGCATCGTAAATATCCTGTACTAACGCGGAGATCTCATCCTTCTCCCAAGCGTAGTTTCTCTGATAAATCGGAATCTCATAAACACTTTTCTCTCCACCTGAGAAAAGCTGTTCGATTGAAACCTCTTTGAGCGGTAACCCCTTCTTCGCCATTTACTCGCCCTCCCAGAATCTATAATGTTTAAAATAATGGAGGTAATTCTGGTATACTGCATCAGCATCCTGATCTTCGATGCCTTCTGTATTTGCTCGTACCATCTGTCTCTTCAGAGGAACGACCAAATCAGCCATCTTGCTCAACAGCACATTCGGAGAATCCGACTCCGCTATCACCTTATAGATATTAAAACTATTTACGATTCCATCTTTGGCGGATGTCCCCATCACATAGTTCTGTGCGACCAGCCATCCGACATTCCGGTACTGCGCCCGCATGGAATAGGCCCAGACAAAGGCAAACACGACGAACTGATCCAGATAATCGATATCCGTCCTGGAAGGGATCGCAGGGCAGAAACGATCCACGTACAGAAGGATCGCCGTATCAAACATCAGCCGTGTGATCCTGTTCCCCACACCATTTTTATATTTCCGGAGATCCAGCGTTTTTACGATCTCATTGTCGTTTATAAAGTATCCCTCATACTTATCATTATTCTGGATATCCGCCAGAATATCGAAGTAATGCTTCGCATATTCAAAGAACGGCTTCCCGGCGATGATCGGGGCATTAATCTGAAAAGGACTCATCTGCTGAAGCCCGGTCACAAAGGGGACATGGGATCGGTTCAGTTCATCCGCGTAAGCAAACGCTCCTTTGTAAAACTGTGCGTATGGATGGTTTTCCTTGGAATTTACGCCCTTGAAAATATCGATATTATGCTCAGTCAACTCCGTGGAGCGATTTCCACGGACCCACTCTTTCAGCCTATACAAATATTCATTAAAAAGGACTGCCAGCGCTTTCTGGTCTAACTCTTCCCACGTTTTGACAATGCGTTCGGTCTCAATCGCATCGACGCTGCTCATCTCACGCAGGTGATATGCCTTAAGCAGATCATGCGGGTACAGGCTTTTTCCTCTGGCATTCTGAGAGTCAAAGAACTGGAACGCTTCCGACAAATCATCCGTGATCACAACGATCAATTCACAATGATCCGTGATAAAGCCCGTCAGTTTCTCCACATCTCGCTCATCCAGGACCAGCTTGGAAATCCGTCGTTCCAACGCCCGGTGATTATTCATAATATTGTGCAGGTTATACTGATTGCCTGATACAGACTGGTTCAAGAATTCGATCGGTCCTTGTTTCAGGCAATCCAAGAGCAGCGAAAACGTAATCGTTCGCTGCTGGCCGTCGACAATATTATATCTGCCATATTCGTCTATATGGAGGATCATCTGGTTTTTCTACAGCTTTTGCTTGCGCATAAACCTTCGTATGATCCATAAATGCTATTTCTATATCTTCATCAGCACCTTCAACACGAACACGTTTCGCTTCTTTTATGTTCTCTAACATAAGAAGAATTGCTGCGTTAACCTGAAAATCCCATCCAAAAGCGGCTGGAGACGCATTTCTATTGTTCATTCTCAGGTTCTCCTTTCTGCCCGAGAAACCCACTAAGTATATATTACATTCCGCTAGTCTCACTCCACCCTCCACCCTCTCTCATCCTACCACCCCCATCGGTCCCATTGTCACCCCTGCCGGGGGTAATTCCGGTGATTTGCGGCGGTTTTCACGGCATTGCCCGCGAAACATATGGTGGCCCTGAGGGTAGGATCATCCGTAGCTTATTATACCCCTGTTCAGCCTAAAAAACAGAGCCGTCCGCTCCGCGAACAGCCCTGTAAACGCCATTGCCACGAATTGTGACTTCATTGCCGAAACCGGCCATTTCCGCTTAATCAAACATCATCTCCGTGGAAAGAATCATGTGATCCAGGCCGCACCGCGGGCACTTGGTCACAGGCGCGCACGGATCCGGAATGTAAACCAGGTCCGTTCCGCAAACATCGCACTTCGGCGGCTCGCCGTTCAGATAATGCGGCACGCAGTCCAGGACCTCCCCGTCCGCGTCCACTTCGGTCACCTGGGCCACCAGCATGGCATCACTGGTCTTCCACTCCCGGCATTTCGGGCAAAGATACGTCTCGCCGCACGTCATGTGCTCGCCGGCCTTCAGCTGTTCCACCACATCTTCCGGCGCTTCTTCCTCGCCTTTTAAGATCCGCTCTTCCGCGGAGCTGCTGAGCATATAATCCAGCATGCTCATCCCCGCGAAGACCTTACTTTGGAACCCGCAGCTCTCATCCCGGCACTTGACTTCATAGACCGTTCCCATGTCTATTCTCCTCCTTTATTTCCGCTCCCCTAACAGGAACATCTTTCCGGGGATATGACAATACCCGCCTGGGTTCTTCTCCAGATACTTCTGATGATACTCCTCCGCCGGGAAGAAGTTACCGAGCGGCGCCAGCTCCACCGCCAGCTTCGCACCGGCCTTCTCCTCCTGCTCGGCCCAGACCGCCTGGATCTCCGGGAGCTGTGACGCTTCCGTGCGGATCAGTAAATAATCTACACCTGCCTGTTTCACGGCGTTCCAGTTTGTTACGTTGTTCGCGTAA
>CAYLPO010000298.1:0-2797 GCA_964385575.1 uncultured Lachnospiraceae bacterium
ATAAAGAGCGGAGAATTTTTTCTTCAGAAGATCAAGACGGCTCTCCAACCTGGCATATGACATATTGGCGCGTGTCACAGCCGCTGCGGCTCTTGAAACCGCCTGCTCTGCTGTTGACCCCATGGCCGAAACAGACTGCGCCACATGTTTGACCGCATTCTCCAGTTCTCTGGTACCGGCCTTAAACTCTCCGCTTTCTATTCTCGTGTCGATTCTGATCGTGCCGTCTGCTGCCATGCTCTCACCTCAAATCATCCGTCCAGCAGCCTCTTCAGCTCCTCTTTCTTCGCCTTCTCCTCCTCGGTCAGGCGCGGCCGGATGTCGATAATCTTTTTATTGTTCCTGTAAAATTCCTGCTCCCATTTTTCGAGCTTCTTCCGGTGCGGTCCCCACATCTTCGAGCGGATGTTCACGACATGCGCATACATCGACTCACCATCAATGCCGGCATACCCCGAGAGAAACGTCCACCAGTGCAGGTATTCGAGCGAGCGGATGTCTGTAACGCCCAACGCCTTCGAGACCGGCGGGATGATCAGCTCCGCGTCCTGTTCCCAGTCCATGAGCGGTTTCAGCGAACGCTTCCGGTCCTCATCTGCTTCGCCCATACAGATAAAGTTCCAAGCGGCCGTCACGGCTTCCTCGTACAATTCCGCGGGCATTTCTTCGAAATCCTCATAGAGGATGCTCAGCAATATGATCCAACGCTCGTCCGCCTCATAATCCGGATCCAGAAAGTATCTCTGGATATCTAAAACAGCGCGGAAGTCCGTTCGGATCTTCCACGCCGTTCCGCCTACCGTGAGCTTTGTCGGAAGCTCCCAGATTCCCCAGCTCATTTTGCCTTCTTCTTATGATCCTGCGGCTGGTACTTCGCGACAGCCTTCTGGATTCTCTTGATCTTTTTATCCATGCGCATGTCCGTCTCTTTACTAACAACGGACACCAGCGCATCAACCACGACCTCGAAGAAAAAGTCTCCGTTCTCGGTCGGGGACAGCGGGTTGCACTTCGTGAACAGCCCCGTGCTCACGGGGTAACCAAACAGGTAATCAAACTGCTCTTTGATGCCATTCGACAGGTCAATGGCTTCAGGAAGGCCAAACTCTTCGCCAATTTCAATGGCATTAAACCAGTCTGCGACCTTTTCATATCTCTCAATGATGCCCACATCGGACGGGTTAAACTTAAACTTGCCGATAACCTCGCCGTCAGCATCCTGCAACTCGTACCGCTTTGCACCGGTACTGATCTTAATAATGTTCTCGCTCATGAGTTCCTCCTTTCAAAAACACAGGGAAGGGCGTTTGGGCCCTCCCCTGCAAAAACTCATTGTCAGCCCGAAGTAGGCGTGAAGGTACCGCTGGTCGGGTTGAACGTGCCGGCAACACGGGTCCCGATCGGATAGACCGTGAACGGAATCTGATAACCGGAAGTGTCTCCGCCATAGCTGGTCGGAACTACACGACAGGGCTGCTTGTACGCCGGATAAGCGTTGGTCGTCGGCGTCTCCCAGAGGTGAACCTCGAGATAGTCTGTCTTCAGATCATCACCGGTCTTTCTCTAGTCGATGATGGCCTGCAGTTTCTCGAAGATCGCATCCGTCGGATCCGCATAGTAAGGCTCGACATCACCCTGTTCCTCATACCCCTTATGGCGGAAGGTGCTCTCGCCGAGGATGTTCTTTCCGGTCTCGATATCAGGGTTCAGCTCGATGTTGAATTCCTCGAGATCCGTGCCCAGACGATACCACGAAGCGGTCTGGCCGCCGAAAGACGCATCAATGTAATGCGCCATATACTTTCTCTCAACCATTGTTTGTTATCCTTTCTTCGTATGTGATCGACAGTGACATCTGATAGATGTAAGTCTCAGACCCGTCTGCGGTCTCCAGATAATAGGGTGAGCTGACCGTAACCTCCTTCACCTCCCCACAGGAAAGCGCCGGGAAATGATGGTCTTTATTCTGCTCATTCACCCATCTCTGGAGTTCCTCCAGAAACGCCTGATTACTCACTCTTTCGACATTGATCGATGAATCAAAGCGGAACCGCAGCAGATAATATTCTGTGATGGTCCGCTCCCCGAGAATGTTCTCCCGGACATTCCTCCGCGGCTGGGTGTAAATACCGACGGACACCGCGTCAGGCTTCAGGTACTCTGTGTACACCTGATCGATATCGTCCGTATATCCCAGCAGCCATGTGATGATGCTCTGTGAAATCGTCATGACGTCCTCCTGCTGATCAGCTCATGCAGCCCCTGCATGATGGCTTCCTTGCCGCCGGCATTCATGGCTCTGTCGAACCAGTAGGCGCCGCGCATGGGTGCTTCATTGAACTTATACTCCGGATGGTAGTGCAGCCGCCTCGCATACGGCGTGACGTACTTCACCTCACCGGATCCGATCACGGTGTGCTCCACGGCGGACTGCCGCAGGTAACCGTCCCGGAACGGCACGAACGGATCACAAAGCCTTATGACCTCGCTGTCCACGTACTGCTGCGCCGGACCGTTCTCATTAAGGCCCGCCTTCTCCAGCCATGCACGCTCATCGAATGTGAACAGAAAACCGTCTGACTTCACGTTCATTTCGCCACCACCTTTATGTTCTTCAGCCTCGGGCGATTGCGGTTATCCGCCACCTCGAGGACCTGACAGGCTCCACAGCCCCTCCGGAGCTTGCTCGGAGTGTAGCTCGCCGAAAGCTCCTGCTCGCAGACGCCCAGCACCACATAGTCGTTCCCGGATGGATCCAGAGTCCACTTGCCGGCCTTGTCGTCCAGCGCACGCGACT
>CAYLPO010000299.1:0-2784 GCA_964385575.1 uncultured Lachnospiraceae bacterium
CAGGGAAAGACGGGAAGGTCTCGCCTTTTACGCTCGCGGCGGCGAAAGTCGCCGGGGTAACCGAGATCTACAAGATCGGCGGTGCGCAGGCCATCGGTGCGCTGGCGTACGGCACAGAGACGGTGCCGAAGGTCACGAAGATCGCCGGTCCCGGGAATATCTTTGTGGCGACAGCGAAGAAGCTGGTATTCGGCCATGTTGCGATCGATTCGATCGCCGGCCCCAGCGAGATCCTTGTTCTGGCGGATGAAACCGCCAATCCGCGTTTCGTCGCGGCGGATCTGCTGTCTCAGGCAGAACATGACGAGCGTGCCTCTGCCATTCTGATCACGGACTCCCCGACACTGGCGGATGCGGTTGAGGCGGAGATAGAGCGCTTTATCGCGGAGCTTCCGCGCACGGATATCATTCAGGCATCGGTTCGTGATCACGGATACATCATCATTGTCCCGGATATGAAGGCCGGCTGTGCGATGGCGGATGAGATCGCTTCCGAACACATGGAGATCATGACCGCAGATCCGAAAGCCACCATGGCAAATGTGAGAAATGCCGGTGCCATCTTCCTGGGGAGCTGGTCGTGTGAACCGCTGGGAGATTATTTTGCAGGTCCGAACCATGTTCTTCCCACGAACGGCACCGCGCGGTTCTTCTCGCCGTTGTCTGTGGATGACTTTATTAAGAAGAGCAGTGTGATCTGCTATACTAAAGAAGGATTGCGTGCGGTCCACGAGGAGATCGAAGAGTTTGCGCACTGTGAACAGCTGGATGCGCACCGAAATGCCATTCATGTGCGGTTCGAGCGCGATTGACGGGATGCAGCGGATGCCGCGTTTATTCAGAAGAGGTGATTTCAGATGAGCAGGATCGGAACGGTAAAACGTGTAACGAAGGAGACGGATGTTGAGATCCGCATCGATCTGGACGGGACCGGTGAAGCTGAGATCTCGACCGGGATCGGTTTCTTTGATCATATGCTGAACAGCTTTGCGCGTCACGGGCTTTTTGATCTGACAGTCCGTGTCAAAGGCGATCTGGAAGTGGACGCCCACCACACCATCGAGGATACCGGTATCGCGCTCGGAGCTGCCATTCTGGAGGCGGTCGGCGACAAACGCGGGATCCGGCGCTACGGTTCCTGTACGCTGCCGCATGACGAGGCATTGATCCTGACTGCGCTGGATCTGTCCGGGCGCCCGTTCTTTGTATTTGACGCAAAGTTTGACACCCCTATGGTCGGAGAATTCCCTACGGAGATGGTCTATGACTTCTTTTATGCCGTCTGCTATTCGTCCATGATGAACCTGCATATCCGGGAGATTTACGGTTCGAACGCGCATCATATCATTGAGGGCATGTTCAAGTCCCTGGCGAAGTCTCTGGATGAAGCAACACGTATTGATGAGCGTGCGAAAGATGTTCTGCCGAGCACGAAAGGAGCCCTCTGATGGCTGAGTTTTCTGAGAATTACCTGAAAATCATTCCGTCGCTTCACCTGAGTGCAGATGCGGATCCGGTCCGTGTGTCCGCCTGTGCGGCTGCCTGTGAAGACCGCGGAGCGGATGCATTCCTGATCTTGTTTGAAACGGATGTCGCGGAGAATCCCGAAAACTATTTCCGTGTGATCCGTGAATGCTCCCGTGCGGTCGATATCCCGATCTATGCTCATGCCCGCTATTTTAAACTGGAAGATGTTAAGAAACTCCTGTATGCCGGTGCCGCATACTGTGTGTTTTACGGGACAGTCGAAGATGATATGCGGATGTATTCCGAAGCCATGCTGCGCTTCGGGACGGATCGCTGTGCATGTCTGCAGACGCCTCAGGAGGAGGTTCTGTCCGTCGACGAAGAAGTAACGCCGGTCGTCCAGTATTGGGTGGAGACCTCCGTGAACAGCGATATCCCTATGCTCCTGAATGAGGGCGGCGCTGTCGATCTGTTGGCATTGGATATCGATCTCACCGATGCGGACAATGACTATTTCGCAGTCAAATCCGCTCTGGCGGAGTGTGGTATCTCCGTTGATCTATTCCGAAGTGCAGTGGATCCTGCAGAGTTCCATTGGGATGAAAAGGGACTGATTCCGGTCATTGTCCAGGATGATAAGACAGATGAAGTTCTTATGATGGCATATATGAACGAAGAGTCATATCGCCTCACCTGTGAGACCGGCCGCATGACCTATTTTTCACGTTCCAGACAGTCTCTCTGGGTGAAGGGTGAGACTTCCGGTCATTTTCAGTATGTCCGCAGTCTTTCGCTCGACTGTGATGCGGACACGATCCTGGCGCGCGTTCGTCAGATCGGCGCGGCATGCCATACCGGGAACCGTTCCTGCTTCTTTACGTCTCTGGTGCGCAGATCCGGCATGCATCCGAATCCGGAAAAAGTACTGGAGGATGTATATGCGGTCATTAAAGACCGGAAAGAACACCCGAAAGAAGGCTCTTATACGAATTATCTGTTCGATAAAGGCGTAGATAAGATCTGCAAAAAGATCGGTGAGGAAGCGACGGAAATCGTCATCGCCGCGAAGAACCCGGATCCGGAAGAGATCATCTATGAATCTGCCGATTTCCTGTATCACCTGATGGTGTTGATGGCAGATAAAGGCCTGACCTGGGACGACATTCTGGACGAGCTGTCCAAACGGGAGTCAGCCAAATGAGAAAAAGCGCATTAAGCGAGGACATCCTTCTCACAGTCGAAAAGACCGACCGCTATATAGGCTTAGAGATCGGATCGGTCGGTACAATCATGAGTATGATCTCGATCATCCCGGTG
>CAYLPO010000300.1:0-2771 GCA_964385575.1 uncultured Lachnospiraceae bacterium
ACCTTATCCTGCTCCATGCCCTTCGCCCAGAAGCGGTCGCGGCAGCGGCGCACGTACCAGTTCGACATGTCGTCGACGAACGAAGAGATGGCCTTCGCAGCCTCGGGGATCCGGTAATCCGCCAGGTTCCGGTCGACATCCTTCACCATGGTATTCATGCGCGACAGCAGCCAGCGGTCCATGACGGACAGCTTCTCCGCGTCGAACGTGTACTTCGTGGGGTCGAATTCGTCAATATTCGCATAGAGCACGAAGAACGCGTAGGTGTTCCAGAGCGTGCCCATGAATTTCTTCTGGACTTCCATGACCGCGTCGCCGTGGAAACGGTTCGGCAGCCAGGGCGCCGAGTTCGTGTAAAAATACCAGCGGATGGCGTCCGCGCCGTACTTGCCGAGCGCCTCCATGGGATCCACGGCATTGCCCTTGGACTTCGACATCTTCTGGCCGTCCTTGTCCAGGACATGGCCCAGAACGATGACGTTCTCGTAGGGCGCCTTATGGAAGATCAGGGTCGAGACCGCCATCAGCGAGTAGAACCATCCGCGGGTCTGGTCGACCGCCTCGGAGATGAACTGCGCCGGGAAGTGCGACTCGAACAGTTCTTTGTTCTCAAAAGGATAGTGGAACTGCGCGAAGGGCATCGCGCCGGAATCGTACCAGCAGTCGATGACCTCGGGCGTGCGGTGCATCTCGCCGCCGCACTTCGGGCACTTGATCGTGACCGCGTCCACATAGGGCTTGTGCAGCTCGATCTCATCCGGGCAGTTGTCCGACATCTCCTTCAGCTCCGCGATGGAACCGATGGCGTGACGGTGTCCGCACTCACACTGCCAGACCGGCAGAGGCGTGCCCCAGTAGCGGTCGCGACTGATGTTCCAGTCCTGGATGTTCTCCAGCCAGTCGCCGAACCGGCCCTCGCCGATGGAGGCGGGCGTCCAGTTCACGGTCTTGTTATTCGCTACAAGCTCGTCCTTCACCGCGGTCATGCGGATGAACCAGGACTCGCGCGCGTAATAGATCAGCGGAGTGTCGCAGCGCCAGCAGTGCGGGTAGTTATGCTCGAATGGGATGGCCGCATAGAGCTTTCCGCTCTCTTTCAGGGCTTCGATCACCAGCGGATCGGTCTGCTTCACGGTCTTCCCTGCCCAGGGGGTCTCCTTCGTCATGCATCCCTTCGAGTCCACGAACTGGATAAACGCCAGGTCATAGGCGCGGCCCACGCGGGCGTCATCCTCACCGAACGCGGGCGCGATGTGAACGATACCCGTACCGTCTTCCATGGTGACGTAGTCATCCGCGACCACCACGTGCAGACGGCCGTTATCCGCCTTCGTAAAATCAAACAGCGGCTCGTACTCGGTGCCGACCAGCATCTCGCCGGGGAAGCGCTCGAGCACTTCATAGGTGCCTTCGCCGAGGACTTTATCCGCCAGCGCCTCGGCCAGGATATATTTCTCGCCGGGGAAACGGCTGGTGTCGCCGCAGCGCACGCGCAGATAGGTCTCCTGCGCGTTCACACAGAGCGCCACGTTCGAGGGCAGGGTCCAGGGCGTGGTAGTCCAGGCCAGGATCATCGCGTCATCACCCTTGATATCGAACTTCGCGATGCAGGACGTGTCCTTCACGTCCTTATAGCCCTGCGCGATCTCATGGCTCGACAGCGGCGTGCCGCAGCGCGGGCAGTAAGGCACGATACGGAAGCCCTTATACAGGAGGCCGCGGTCAAAGATCTGCTTCAGCGACCACCAGCAGGACTCGATGTAGTCATTCTCGTAAGTGATGTAGGGGTGCTCCATGTCCGCCCAGAAGCCGACCGCGTCGGAGAACTGCTCCCACATGCCCTTGTAAGTCCAGACGCTTTCCTTGCACTTCTTCACGAAGGGTTCCACGCCGTACTCCTCGATCTGCTCCTTGCCGTCCAGACCCAGCTCGCGCTCGATCTCCAGCTCCACGGGCAGACCGTGAGTGTCCCAGCCGGCCTTTCGCAGGACCTGCTCGCCCTTCATGGTATGGTAGCGGGGAATCATGTCCTTAATGACGCGGGTCAGGACGTGACCGATGTGCGGCTTTCCGTTCGCGGTGGGCGGGCCGTCGTAGAACATGTAGGTCGGGCCTTTTTTGTTCGCTTCCACCGACTTCAGGAAGATGTCGTGGGTGTTCCAGAAGTTCAGGACCTCTTTCTCGCGGTCCACAAACTTCATGTCTGTCGATACTTTCTGGTATAACATGGGGTTCCTCCATTTCGCTTTCTCGTCACGAGATGTGGTGATATATGTGCGCTATTACGGCATTTTACCGTAGCCTACCTATTATATTTATGAAGGGCATGGCTGTCAATGCGAGACCCGGCAGCCAGCGTCAAATAATAAAAAACGTTAACAAACTGACGATTTTTCAAGCTTTTCCCGCATTCCACAGGTTGAAATGGTCTTGAGTTTCTAATAGAATAGAACAGCTGTTCAGACAAAATCGGCCCTGCCGGATCATCACGAAAAGGAGCTCCCATGGATTACGCGAAAGAATCTCTTCGTCTGCACGGAGAATGGAAAGGTAAGATTGAAGTCGTCTCAAGAGTCCCGGTGAACTCTTCGGAAGACCTTTCTCTGGCATACACGCCCGGCGTGGCGCAGCCCTGTCTGGAGATCCAGAAGGACCCGGAAAAGAGCTACGAACTGACCCGCCGTCATAACCTGTGCGCCGTCATCACGGACGGCAGTGCGGTCCTGGGTCTGGGTGATATCGGCCCGGAAGCCGGCATGCCGGTCATGGAA
>CAYLPO010000301.1:0-2767 GCA_964385575.1 uncultured Lachnospiraceae bacterium
ATAAAGACAAGTACCGCCTGATCTGCAACACCAACGGAGCGCTTCTGAAGGACACGGTGACGCTCGCCCGGGGAAAGAGCCTGCAGGCTGCCGGCGTGGCCATGCATGTCCTGGCGGACACCTGGGCGCACCGGTATTTCGCGGGGACGCCGTCCGTCGTGATCAACAGCACGAACCACTTCTTTTACGAAGTCCTCGAAACCGACGGGGACTGGACGGAGCGGCCGGTGCGGTTCAAGCACACGCCCGGCGACCAGATCGAAACGGCCAGCTATATCAACAGCGTCAGCTCCGTCAGTGAGGCCTCCGTCATGAACCTGGGGCACGGCCGGGCCGGGCATCTCCCGGACTACAGTTTCCTGCGGTACAAGTACATGCCGGCGTGGAACGATTACCGGTTCCTTTACAAGGACAATCCCGAGGACTATTACCACGCGTTCTGCCAGATGATCTACGCCATGAAATACTTCCGGGGCGAGGTCGACGCCTTCGAGACCGGCGTCTACGACACACAGGCCGCCGCTCCGCATGAAGAGGAGATCCGCGGGATCCTCACGAAGCGGCAGACGGATTCGTCTGCGGACTGGAAGGCGTTCGGCGAAAAGCTCTCCGGCTGTGAGATCCCTGATTTTACTGTGGAGACCTTCCGGGCGGAGTACCAAAGCGCCCCCGCGGAGAGACGCGACAGCACCGGCCTGGGAAAGTTCATCCTGGCCGCGCTGGAACAAAAAAGCATGGTCACGAACCGGATCTTCCGGTCGGGCAATCTGCTGGCCGGCTATTCGGCGGAATATGACGGGCGCAAAACCGGGATCCGGGACTTCTTTAAACTCATACAGCCCGGAGAAGAGGGAGGTGCAAGATGACAAAGCTTACACGTATCCGGGAACTGATCCTCGGCCTGGCCATGATCCTCTTTGCCCTCGTATTGTTCCTGACGCCGGAATCCGGCTCCATCGTGATCCTGGTGATCCTGGGCGTCGGGCTGGTCGTTTCCGGCGTCGGCACCCTGATCTTTTATCTCACCATGGCCAGACACATGGTGGGAGGAAAGAAGATCTTTTACCGCGGCATTCTGCTTCTGGATCTGGGCGCGCTCCTGCTGTCGGGCTACAGCGGCTCGGAGCAGCTAATCCGCCTGTATCTGCTGGGGCTCTTTGCGATCTCGGGCGCGATCGACATCATCCGGGCTTTGGAATTAAGAAAGCAGGGCGCCCCCTGGAAACACAGGGTGATCGGCGGCGCCCTCTTCATGGCCATCCTGATCCTGGGGCTGATCTATAAGAGCAACCCGCACACCGTGGTCTATATCTTCTGTATCGGGCTGATCTATCTGGGCGTGACCCGGATCGTCCCGGTGTTTCGGAAGACGGCTGTTCTGTATATTCCGGAGTGAGGGATGGGGCGCTTTCAAATCTTTGTAACCCCGTAATAAAGGGCTTCCGTGAGAGATCACGGAAGAGTTCTTGATATTGCATATTAAAAAGGAGCCCCCATGCGCCTCTTCATCGCCATCCAACTTTCCGACGACATGAAAAAGACCATCACCGGCACCATGCACGAGCTGAAGAAAGCCGGCGTCCGGGGAAACTATGTCCCGACGCAGAACCTGCACCTGACGCTGGCGTTTCTCGGTGAGGTCGAGGATCCGGGGCCGGTGAAAGAAGCGCTGCGCGGCGTGGCGCTGGAGCCGTTCAAGCTGTCATTGTCCGACATGGGCAATTTCGGAGACCTGGTCTGGGTCGGCATGAAAGGCAATCAGGGATTGTCCGCCGCGGCGAAGTCCGTCCGGGATGCGCTGGATGCCGCCGGCGTCGGTTATGACAGGAAGAAGTTCGTGCCGCACATCACCATCATCCGGAAGTCTTCCGGGAACTGGAGGCAGGTTCCTGCGCCGCGGGGCGAGATGATGGTGAGGAAGATTTCATTGATGAAGACGACATTTCAGGACGGAAAACCGGTCTATTCGGAGGTATAAATAACGCATGTTATTTATGGATTAGACTATGATCAGAGACATTGTAAGAGACATTTTTTTCCTGAGCCAGGAGTCTGAGCCCGCGACGAAGGCGGATACCGGGATCGGCCGGGACCTCATGGACACCCTGCAGGCGAACCGCGACCGCTGCGTGGGCATGGCCGCGAACATGATCGGCGTGAATAAGCGGATCATCATCGTGAACATGGGCATCCTGGACGTGGTGATGTATAACCCCGTGATCGTGAAGCGGGACACGCCTTACGAGACCGAGGAGGGCTGCCTGTCGCTGGACGGCGTCCGGAAGACCACGCGCTGGCAGAACATCGAGGTCGAATACCTCGACGCTTCCTGGAAGAAGCACCGGCAGAAGTATTCCGGGTGGGTCGCGCAGATCATCCAGCATGAGTGCGATCATCTGGAGGGACGGATCATATGAATACGCAGGAGGCATGGAAAGCCGCATACCGGACCGTTCTGGTCGCCGCGCTGACACTGCTTTTGGCGGTGTGCGCGGCGGGGTGCTCTGCGTCCGGCCGGACGGCGGATGAACCGACAACCGTGGCGGGGATGGAAGCCGAAAGCATTTCGCAGGACAATGAAGAGACCATGCCTGTTTCGGCCGAAGCCCCGTCCTACCACCAAATCTCGCAGCCGGAAGCCGCGGAAATGATGGAGCAGGACGACGGCCACGTCATCGTCGATGTGCGGCGCCGGGACGAATACGACGCCGGGCACATCCCCGGCGCCATCCTGATCCCGAACGAGGAGATCGGCGCGGAGCGGCCC
>CAYLPO010000302.1:0-2766 GCA_964385575.1 uncultured Lachnospiraceae bacterium
GCCCAATGAGGTGACCGTTGAGAGCATTCACCTCTCCGAAAACATGATGGAGCTTTCCTATCGGCTCGGTGAAAGGCGTTAGTATGATCATCGGCGTAGGCATTGATCTCCTCGAGATCGACAGAGTAAAGAAGCTTGCGGAACGGGAAGCGTTCCTGAAAAAGTGTTACACCGATGCGGAACGGGAGAGATTCCGCGCATTCCCTGCTGCTTTGGCGGGGAATTTTGCTGTGAAAGAAGCGGTTTCGAAGGCGTTCGGGACCGGGTTTGCCGGCGTCGCACCCGCCGAGATCGAATGTCTGCGCGATACAAAAGGCAAACCCTATGTCACACTGTACGGAAAAGCGGCTGAGAAAGCGGAGGAACTAGGGGTGACGGCGCTCCATGTCTCGATCAGTGATACTGATGATCTGGTCACGGCAATCGCAGTCGCGGAGCATTCATAAATGTTTCTATTTTGCGGAGGTTTGCTATGAGGATGATTCCCGGCGGCAGAGCCATGAAGCTGGCGGAAGAATACAGTATTCGGGAATGCGGCATTCCGTCTTTAGTCCTGCAGGAACGGGCGGCGATCGCCGTACGTGATGAAGCTCTGCGCTTTTTGCATCCGGGGAGCCGCGTGCTGGCGGTGTGCGGCGTCGGAAATAACGGCGCTGACGGGCTTGCGGTGTCAAGGCTTCTCGTGCAGGCGGGATATGATGTGAATGTGCTGGTCATGGGCAGCAGCGCCAAGCAGACCGATGAGTTTCGTACCCAGGCAAATATCCTTGCGAACATGGGAGTCGATCTTTCTGACGAGGATGCTCTGGCTTTTGAACTGGAACATGATACGTTCGATCTGGTCATTGACGCGCTGTTCGGGATCGGGTTATCGCGTGATCTTTCCGGGGAATATGAGGAATTGGTCGATCTGATCAATAACCTGGATGCTGTTCGCATCGCGGTCGATCTGCCTTCCGGGATCGATGCCGAAAGCGGAAATGTTCTCGGCAAAGCCGTGAAATGTGATCTCACCGTGACATTTTCCTACGAAAAGATCGGAACCGCGCTCTGGCCCGGCGCCGAATATGCCGGCAAGGTGATCGTGCGTGACGTAGGCCATTTGGAATGCGATCTGGACGGAAGACGCGCATTTACCTATGAAAAGCAGGATCTGGACCGGCTTCCGATCCGTCCTGCCCGTTCGCATAAAGGTACATTCGGACGTGTTCTGGTCGTGGCCGGATCATCGGGAATGTGCGGCGCTGCCTACTTGTCTGCCAAAGCAGCGTATCGTACCGGCGCGGGATTGGTTTATATACTGACCCCGGAGATCAACCGCTCGGTGCTTCAGGCCCTGATACCGGAAGCGATCGTCATCGGTTATCACGGAGAAAAGATAAATGAAGAGAAGCTCACCGACCTCGTCCGCAAGATGGATGGAGTCGTGATCGGTCCCGGCATGGGACGCGCGGACCATGTAAAACACCTGCTGGGCGGAGTGCTTCGCGGTGCTGATTGTCCGGTGGTCATCGATGCGGACGGACTGAACGCTGTGGCAGATGAACCGGCGTTGATCGAATACTTTGGAAATCACGTTATCGTGACACCTCATGTCGGGGAGATGGCTACACTGACATCTCGCGCATCTACCGATGTCCTGCGTGCGCTTCCCGATACCGCGATCAGTTATGCACGGGCTACGGGCGCGGTCTGTGTGTTAAAAGACGCGCGGACCATCGTGGCGAATGGATCGGAAGAGTTTTATATCAATATGAGCGGTGACAACGGCATGGCGACCGGCGGCTCCGGCGATGCACTGAGCGGTATCATCGGCGCGCTGTGCGCAGCCGGAATGACCCGTATGAACGCAGCAGTCATGGGCGTTTATATCCATGGTCTGGCGGGCGAAGCGGCTTCGGAGAAACTGGGTACCAGGGCAGTCATGGCGAGCGATATCGTTGAGGGCCTGTCCGAGGTGTTGAAGGATTATTGATTTTATATCTTTTCAAAACAGCTGATCTGCGCTAAAATAATGCGGTCATTTTGCAATTGGGAGGAAGATATGAGCGGACATTCCAAGTTTTCGAATATTAAGCATAAAAAAGAGAAGAACGATGCAGCGAAGGGAAAGATCTTTACCGTGATCGGCCGTGAGATCGCTGTTGCCGTGAAGGAAGGCGGACCGGATCCGGCTAATAACTCCAGACTGCGTGATGTGATCGCGAAGGCGAAGGCGAATAATATGCCGAACGACACGATTGACCGCGGAATCAAAAAGGCGGCCGGTGACCTCGGCTCCGTGAACTACGAATCGATCACCTATGAAGGCTACGGACCCAACGGCGTGGCCATCATCGTTGAGTGTCTGACAGATAATAAGAACCGTACCGCGTCGAATGTTCGGAACGCCTTTACAAAGGGCGGCGGAAATGTCGGCACGACAGGCTGCGTGTCGTTTATGTTCGATAAAAAGGGTCAGATCGTGATCTCGAAGGAAGAATGTGACATGGACGCAGACGAGCTCATGATGACGGCTCTGGATGCAGGCGCGGACGACTTCGAGGAGGAAGAGGAAGGGTTCATCGTATGGACCGATCCGGACAGCTTTTCCGAGGTGCGCGAAGCGCTTGAGCAGGCCGGAATCCCGATGGCGGACGCTGAGGTGGCCATGATCCCGCAGACCACGGTTGCGCTGACCGCGGAGGAGGATCTGAAGAAATTCCAGAAGACCATGGACCTGCTTGATGAGGATGACGACGTACAGCAGGTCTATACGAATATTGA
>CAYLPO010000303.1:0-2765 GCA_964385575.1 uncultured Lachnospiraceae bacterium
CAGCAGATGAAGCATCTGACGAAGCAGCCGTGCTTTTCCTACGGGACCGATCCGGAGAAGAATAACCTTTATTTCTCCCTGTCGGAATTCCCTCACAGCGATCACTACGCGCCGTTTTATTATTACAATTCGCTGCAGCTGCTGTTCCGCGCATGAACGTTTGCATGCCGGTGATTGAGCTCTGCCTGCGATGGCTTGACGATAACAGGAATGTATGATTGAAAAAATGATTGAAAAGGAGGTTGATCGAAATGTCTGAAGAGAAGAAGGTCCCTGAGGAGATCACGGAACTGAAGATGGATCAGTTGGAGCAGGTGGCCGGCGGGCAGCACATTGCCGCCAGCAGCAGAGCCATCCTGGCAGAGGGTGCGAACTCCGACAAGCTGGCGTATGATCTGACGCATAAGGATCCCATCGAAAAGCCGGAGATTATGACCGACAAGCTGGGCGGATTGAAGTTCACTCCCGAAAAGCAGCAGTAATTCTGAAAAGAAAGGAGAGATTCCCTCATGACGGAAGAAGAAGCCAAAAACAGTGGTATTGTTATGCCTGACAAGCTCCCCGGAAACATCGAGGGCCGCGTTTTCGACCTGGACGGATATGACATCACGATCGGCCCTTCCGACATGTTTAATTTCCCCCTGCTGTACAAATCGGACGGCGAGGGGGCCCGCGCGCGCAATGCGCAGATCCCCGACACGGATCCCGCGGTGGAAGCGGTCATCACGGAGCTTCCGGACGGGAACTTTGACATCACCGACGACCTGGGGCGGCCCTCCCGCATGGTCCGCATCCCCAAGTTTAAGTGGAGTGACGTGATCGAAGGCGGCCGCGATGAGACCTGCTCGGCGTTTATCGTCGGCGGGAAAGAGGTCGACTGCATCTACATCAGCAAGTACATGAACATCATCCGCGACGGCCGCGCATATTCCGTGTACGGCGAGGACCCCGCGACCATGATCACCATCGAGGACGCCCGCGCTGCCTGCGCCAAAAAGGGCCGGGGCTGGCACATGATCACGAATGCGGAGTGGTGCGCCATCATGCACTGGTGCCGGAAGAACACCGGACGCCCGCACGGAAATACCTATGACGGCCGTGATTTTTATAAACAGGATGTACAGGAGGCCACGCTCTCCCCGAAGATGCCCGCGCTGCTGGACGTGACGGCGGAAGTGCGGACCCTGACCGGCACCGGCCCGGTCACCTGGTCGCACGACGGCACCGAGGCAGGCATTTATGACCTGGTCGGCAATGTCTGGGACAGCGTTCAGGGCTTCCGGATCGTGGACGGCGAGATCCAGATCATTCCGGACAATGACAGCGCGCTGAACGTCGACGAAGGACCGGACAGCCCGCATTGGCGGGCCATTCTGCGTGACGGCACCCTGGTGATGCCCGGGACGGAGGGAACGCTGAAGTATGACGGGACCGCTCCAGGAAGCAATGTGCAGTTCTCGGCCATGGTCAAGAGCGGCGTCCGCATTCACGACAAGGTCGAGTTCCCGCATTATACCGGCGAGGATCGCCCCGCGAAGTACGGCTTCGTGGTGGCTCCGTTCTCTGCCATTGAGATGGCGGACGGCGGCGAGCCGCCCATGATCCTGAAGGAGCTGGGCATAGTCCCGATGGACGAGGACACCGGCCGGGAAGCGCTGTTCCTCCGGAATAACGGAGAGCAGATGGCGTTCCGCGGCGGCTCCTGGTACGATTATTCGCCTTCGGGCATGTGGGAACTGTACCTGAGAGATGACCGCGATTACATCTTCCCGGACATCGGATTCCGGTCCGCATTTATTAAATTGTAAAATTTTTCAGATTTAACGCCCCCTTTTGTCACTTTTCGTTGACTTTTGGGGGCTTTCGACTTGATAATAGAGGCATGATGCAGCGCAACTGTAGTAAATTGATAAGAAAGGAGCAATTCGAAAAATGAAAAAGATCTTAGCACTTCTTCTGGCCGCAGCCATGGTGCTCGGTCTGGCCGCCTGCGGCGGCGGCTCCGACGGCGGTTCCGATAACGCCGGCGGCGACGCTGCTGTAGAGACGGGCGCCGATAACGGTGCCGGCGGCGAGGCTGCTTCGACCGCAACGTATCCGAACGCAAACCCGGACGGTTCCATCAACCTGGATACCGTGGCGCTGGTTGACCCGGAATATGATTACTCGCAGAACCCCAGCTTCCGTGTTTGCTACATTGCCAGTGCATCGACGCAGCTGTACACGAAGGCGGCCGACTACGCCGCGCTTCTGTGTGACCAGATGAACATGGAGTGGATGGGCTTCTCGTCCGCAGAAGGCGACAACGACCTGTACATGACCATGCTTCAGCAGCAGCTGGATGCCGGATATGATATTTATATCCTGGACCCGGATTCGACCATCTTCCCGACCGTGGTGGCCCTGATGGAGCAGTATCCCGATGTTTCGTGGATCACCCAGATGGCTCCCGCCCGTGACGGCACGGAAGGCGAAGGCATCCCTGTGGGCGGCGAGCTCATGCATCCGTCCATCGGTTTCTCGAACTACGAGGCCGGTTGGAGACAGATGGAGAGACTGTTCCAGTGGATCAATGAAGAGTATCCGGATGCTGACTGGTCGGAAGTCGGCTGCATCAGCATGGACTACTCGCTGGTTCCGCTGCTTCACGAGCGCACGCTGGCTGCCATGGATTACTGGGCAGAGAATGCTCCTGAGGAAGCTCAGGCGAACATCTTTGACGCTGACTGCTCCGCAGCCGGTATGACGCAGCAGGCCGCCATGGA
>CAYLPO010000304.1:0-2748 GCA_964385575.1 uncultured Lachnospiraceae bacterium
GGACGAGCTGGGCGGAGAAGCCGGGGAGGTGACGGAATGAGAGGATCATCCTACGGCGCAAACCAGGGCCTTTCGAATATGGGCCGCCACCGCGGCCATACGATTGCAGCCATCTGCACCATGACGGCCTGCATCGGGCTGTTCTGCCTGGCGTTTATGCTGATTGCGAATATTACGCATATCGTGCGGAACGCGGAAGATTCCGTGGGCGTGACGGTCTTCTTCGATGAAGGAACCACGGAAACGAGAATCGATGAGATCCGCGCGGAAATCGAGGCTACGGGGCTCGTAGATCCTTCTCGTACGGTCTATACTTCCGCGGAACAGGCGTGGGAGGATATGCGGCAGACCTACTTTGAGGATTCGCCGGAGCTGGCGGAAGGCTTTGCGAATGATAACCCGCTTGCGAATTCGGCATCCCTCGAATTCCATCCCTATGAGCTGTCCGACCAGGGTACGCTGACCGAACAACTCGAAGCCATGGACGGCGTGCGCCGCGTGAACGCCTCCGAACTGACGGCCACCTCGCTGATCACGGTCAGTCGGGTGATCACGGCGGTCGCGGCGGTCGTCATCATTGTCCTGGTTATCGTCTCGGCGTTCCTGATCAGCAACACCATCGCGATGTCGATCGCGAGCAGGAAAGAAGAGATTCATATCATGCGCTACATCGGCGCGACCCGCGCGTTCGCGAGCCGTCCGTTCATTGTCGAGGGACTGGTGACGGGCATTCTCGGCGCGGTGATCCCGCTGATCATCATGTTTTTCATTTACACATTCGCGGAGGGCTACGTCACGGAGCATTTCTCCATGTTGTCGTCGCTCTTCGTGCTCATCCCCCGCATCCGCATTTTCGCGGTGCTGATCCCGGCTTCTGCCGTGATCGGAATCGGGATCGGCCTGATCGGAAGCGGTCTCTCGGTAAGGAGATATCTGAAGGTATGAGAAGAAAGATGAAAGAAAAGAAGACCTGCAGAAAGAAGCTGCGCACGGCGCTGGTTGCCGCGGCGGTCGCTGCCATGACCCTGGTCCCCACGGTCCATGCACTGGCCGTGGACACTTCCGGCCTCTCGGACGCCCAGTCGCGTCTTGAGGACCTTCAGGCGCAGCAGGCGCAGATCCAGGCGGTCATCGACGGCCTGTCGGGTGAACGCGAGAATCTCGAGGAAGACATTGCCGCGCTGGACCAGCAGATGACGGACATGACGGATGAGTATAATGAACTCACCGCTCAGCTCGAGGATATCTCCGAACAGCTGGAGCAGTCCATGACGGACACGGAGCAACTGGAGCAGGCGGTCGATGAACAGTATGAGGCCATGAAGCTCCGTATTCAGTTTATGTATGAAAACGGAGAGACCGGCCTGCTGGATCTGCTGTTTTCCTCGGAGAGCCTGAGCGATTTCCTGAACCGGTCCGAGTACATCCGTGAACTGACCGGTTATGACCGTGACCGGCTGGCGGAATATGAGACCATGGTCACGGACCTGGCGGTGAAACGCGTGGAGCTGGGACAGCTGCGGACGGAGATCGAAGAAGCCCAGGCAGAACTGGAAGTTCAGCAGGAGTCGCTGGAGATGATCCTGGCGGCCAAGTACAGTGAA
Organism: uncultured Lachnospiraceae bacterium; assembly: GCA_964385575.1. Classification (GTDB taxonomy): domain Bacteria; phylum Bacillota; class Clostridia; order Lachnospirales; family Lachnospiraceae; genus RGIG5636. The sequence continues at coordinate 1,605 of CAYLPO010000304.1, forward strand.
CTGGGCGAATATGACCGGGAGATCGGTGCACAGGAGAATATGCTCCACAGCTATGACGCGGACGTCGATGCGGCGGCCTCGCAGGTCAACTCCATTGTGGCGCAGATCGAAGCGGAACAGCGGGCGGCTGCCGAAGCGGCTGCGCGCGCGGCAGCGGAAGAAGCGGCCAGACAGGCGGCTGAGGAGGCTGCCCGGCAGGCTGCAGCGGCCGCGGAGACTGCAGAGACGGACGAAAACGGAAATCCGATCCTGCCGGAGACCCCGGCCGAGGCTCCGGCTCCCGAGCCTGCGCCGGTGGAACTGGTGAATACGATCGCGCCCGGCTGGGTGTGGCCCGCGCCGAACTGCCACACCATTACGGACGGCTACGGCCAGGTGGAAGGCCGCTTCCACAAGGGCATCGATATCTCCATGCCCGGCGGCTCCTACGGCCAGCCCGTCGTCGCGGCCTGTGCCGGCACGGTCGTCCTGGCGCAGTATTCGAATTCCGCCGGAAACTGGGTCGTGATCTATCACGGCCGCGACGGATCCGGAAACCAGCTTTACTCCTGTTATATGCACCTGTCGTCCATCAACTGTTCGGCCGGTCAGCAGGTCAGTGCGGGTACTCCGATCGGGGCCATCGGAGCGACCGGCATGGCATACGGCGCACATCTGCATTTCGAGCTGCGCCTGGGCTGGTACGGAGCGGGCGGACCTACCGCAAATCCGCTGTCGTATGTGAGTCCGTGACCGGATGGGGGAAGTGCTTTCGGGTCGGACTGCGGCCTGAATATCTGGATTGAATGAGGGATTGGATGAACGAGAACGAAGAGATCCTCGAAGAAGTGATAACGGAACCGGAGGCCGCCGCCGAGGCGGCCTTTCGCAAAGGATTGCGTCAGGGGACGCGGCGGGGAGTCCTGCGCGGGGTGCTGGGCACGGTTATCGTCGTGTTCGTGCTGGGCGCGGTGCTTCTGGGCGTGGCCGTGCATCGGCTGAATGAACGCGGGCTCCTTTACGTGACCGCATCGGGGGCGGAAGAGGCCCGCGCCGGCGTGCTGGATCCGGTCACGCTGGAAAAGCTGGCGACGCTGTCCCGGTATATTGACAAGTATTATCTGTACGACATCGACTCGGAGGCCATGCGGGAGGCGCTTTCCCA
>CAYLPO010000305.1:0-2746 GCA_964385575.1 uncultured Lachnospiraceae bacterium
AGTCGTTGTCATGGGATTACTCCTTCCCTCAGCCTGCATACGCCTCGGTAGCACCGACCGAGTAATGCATGATCTCGTCTTCCGACGTCTTTGCCGTCTCCAGCTCCGCCATCACCTTGCCGTCGTACATCACGTAGATGCGGTCGGAGATGGACAGCAGCTCCTGGTTCTCGGAAGTCGCGTAGATCACGCACTTCCCGAGCTTGGCAATGTCATTGATCAGACGGAAGATCTCCGTCTTCGCGTTCACGTCGACGCCCTTCGTGGGCTCATCGAAGATGTAGACGTCCGAGTCCGCGGCGATCCACTTGCCGACTGCGACCTTCTGCTGGTTACCGCCGGAAAGGTTCGCGACGACCTGCTTGATTGAAGGCGTCTTCACGCCGAGCTCCTCCACATACTTCTTCGCGTTCGCCGCAGTCTTCGCGCGGTTCACGAAAGCGCCCGTGCAGAACTGGCTCAGACTGCCGGCCGCGAGGTTGAAGTCAACGCTCTCGGTGATCAGGACGCCCTCCTTACGGCGCTCCTCGGGGACCAGCGCGATGCGCTGACGCACGGCATCGGAAGGATTTTTGATCTTCAGGGTCTTTCCGTGAAGCTTCACCTCACCGGAGCCGATCTTCATGGCACCGAAGATGGTCTTGCAGAGCTCGGTCTTTCCGGCTCCGACCAGACCGGCAATGCCGATGATCTCACCCTTCTTGCAATGAATGGAGACATCATTGACACGGCCCTCGGTGTCACAGAGGTGGTTCACTTCGAAGTCCTCCTCGCCGATCTCGGTCGCCTCCTTCGGGAAGCTCTCGTCGAACGAGTGTCCGAGCATCATCTCGACGATCTCTTTCGTCGTCGTTTGCTCGGTGATGGGGGCGCCGCCGACGATCTCGCCGTTCCGCATGACCGTGTAGGCGTCGCAGATCTCCAGGACCTCGTAGAGTCTGTGCGTGATGAAGATGATGGTCATGTTATATTCGTCGCGCAGGTGGTTGACCATCTTGAAGAGCTCTTTCGTCTCGGTATCGCTCAAGGGTGCGGTCGGCTCATCCAGGATGAGGAATTTGCACTCGTGAACGATCGCGCGGGCGATGAGCACCATCTGCTTCTGAGCGAGGGTGAGGTTCGCGCACAGCTCGTTCACGTTCAGGTGAACGTTCAGGCGCTCCAGCGTCTCCTTCGCGCGTTTTCTGATGTTAGGCCAGCTGATAAACTGGCGTTTCCCCATGTCCATGACCATCGAGTTGATCATGACGTTTTCCGCCACGGTCATGGATCCGATCAGGGCTGTATCTACTTCCTGATATACGATCTGAATGCCAAGTCGTTTCGCGGTATTCGTGTCTCTGAGTTCCACGACTTCTCCGTCAAACAGGACTTCTCCGGTGTACCCGGGGTTTGCGCCCGCCAGGACTTTCATCAAAGTGGACTTTCCCGCACCGTTTGCCCCCACCATCGCGTGGATGGTTCCGGAGGAGATCGAGAAATCTACGTCAGTCAGAGCCTTGACACCCGGAAATTCGATCGATACCTTTCTGCATTCAAGTGTACTGTTTTCCATGGGCAGGTTCCTTCCCTGTGAAAAAATCAAAACAGTGTCCGCAATCTGTTTTCTGCTATGTTTAATCGAAACAGGGGGAACGGAAGGCAGTTCTTCCGTTCCCCCCGATTTTCACTCCGATCTCAGGGCGCGAACGCCCAGGGACCTAAATTCTGTCGTTCAGACTGATCAGTCACCCAGGATCGCGACCATCCAGTCGGTGGTAGGCATCCAGGAGCGATCGCTGTAGCCCTCGCCCGCGACGGTGTCAAGGTTCATAACGGTGATTCCACCGCCGGAAACCATATCCTGCGTCACGATCGTGGTGGGCAGCTCAAGCCATGCGCTGACTTCGCCGGTGATCGGGTCGATGATGTGATCATACTCATCCGCCAGCTCCAGAGCCAGGACTCTCATACCGAACTCACCGTTGTAGTTCCAGTTCGTGGTGGCGCAAGCCATCCAAGGCGAATTCTCGGCAGCCATCTTATCGATATCGGCATTGCAGATATCAACGGTCACGAGCGGGATGTCATAGCCGCCCTGGGTCAGAGCAGTGTAGACACCGGCTGCGAACGCGTCATATGCGCACCAGATGGCATCGATGGCCTCAGCGGCAGCCTCAGGGGAGCCGTACTGTGCCAGATAGCTGGTCGCGACATCCGCGGTGGAGTTCTCCATGTTCGCGATATCGGTCGGGCCAATGGTATCCACGGTGTGGATGCGGCCGTCCTCCTCGAAAGGAGCATAACCGACCTGACGGCGATCGAACGGGCTGTTGAAGTTCGGGCCAAGCCAGACCTTCAGGACGTTGACGGTATCCTTCTCGGGATACAGGTCATTGCAGATGTAGTCCAGAAGGATCTCTGCGAAACCGGCATCCTGCTGGAAGAACTGCGTTACGCCGTCGATGGTCTGCACTTCACCGTTCTCATCCTTGAAAGGAGTATCGAACGTGACGATGCGAAGATCCGGATACTGCTGCAGCAGGTCGGTCAGGAAACGCCATGCGTAGTCCTGTCCGCCGTGGGACAGAAGCAGTCCGTCATAGCCGGAAGCCGCGCAGCTGGAGATGGTATCCTGCCAGTCAGAATCGCTGCCGCCGCAGAAGTAGGAGTTATACTCCATACCCAGCGCCTCAGCGGTCGCACGGGCGTTCTCATCCCACATCATGAAGATGTCCGAAGGGGCCATGGACATGATGTAAGCGAC
>CAYLPO010000306.1:0-2741 GCA_964385575.1 uncultured Lachnospiraceae bacterium
ATGCTTGCATGAGCGCCCGGGACTTCTGTTTCTGAGGATAATGTGAAGGCGCAACATACAGCGAGCGGATGCGAAGCATCTGCGAGACGGATGTTGCGGCGCTCAGTCCGCGCGCTGAGCGGCTCATGAGGCTTATCGTCGGCCGTCAGGCCGGCGGTAAGATGAATGAGTCGACTGCTCTCAGTCCAAGATCATGTGGCGGGGCAACATATGGCTGGTCTTGCTCGGCATCATGATCCAGAGCAAAAAGAAGTGACCGCATAAATCCTTGGCCAGATGCTGCGGTCACGTAGCTCATTGTCAGGGCTGACCGTCTCGCGGCAGCACCTTCCTACATTTTTTATATCATTGACCATTTCACGCGTCAATCCCTTGAAGCCGCGACTGATCGCTGATAAAAGTAATAATCCTCCCCGTCCCGAACGATAAACCCGTAGGGGTAATTATTATAAAACTCCAGCGCATACGTATGCCTGCGGGCAGCCTCCTGCATCCCGCTTTCGGACGAAACCATCTCATGCCTCATCGAGACAGTAACATAGTCAAAGCCAAAGGAAATCACTTCCGCGTCGGTCGAATACCCTCCGCCTTTGAAGATCAGCCTGCACGGCAGCCCGGTGCCCTCCCGCGCGGCCACCAGGTCAACGGCCGCAATTCCTTGATAGATGTCCGTATCCGAACAAGCCACTCCCTGCAGGATCACGGATGTATCTGTCGTTCCCTGGTTCCGGTAAGTCCCCCATGCCGGAACATTGCGAAGCCAAATCTCTCCGTCCTCCAGGTACACATCATAAGTCAAACTCTGTGTGAGCACATGATACGCTTCGGTCTCGCTCTCCAGCTGCGCGCAGTCTGCCTCTTCCGGCGCCTGAAGGGTCAATGCTCCTCCTGACAATGAATACGCGGCCGCAAACGGATAGACCGTCCCGGCATCATCCTGAAACTCCAGAAACATGATCCCGGGCAGGTCAGGCCGTACCTCCATGGAGAAAGGAAGAAACGCCAGCTCGACAGCCTCTCCCGCCACGGTCTGCGTCATGACCAGGCCCCACGAAGCAGCGACCGCCGATTCGGCCTCTATCATCTGCACCCGCCCCAGAAAGATCTCTTCCGGGATGTCTGCAGCCGCGATCTGCCGGGTATTCCCTTCCCGCCCGTTCCATTGGCTGAATTCTTGTGCACGCCGTTGGCGGATATAAGGACCGCAGACCATAACGATGACCATCGCAGCCATGCCCACCAGGCGGAACACCAGCCCCCAGGAGCTCTTCTTCTCGGGCTGCTCATCCGGCGAAGGGGGTGTCATTTCATTCATTTCACTCATGCTTATCCGCCTTCGTCTTACTTATTACGCCGGCGCAGCAGAGTCCTGATGAAGTGTGCCAGCAGAACGACTGCCGCAATCCGGACAAACACCTGAGCCAGCTTAAACGGCATACTGCCAAGAATGGGGCCGGGAGCAGCGGCTGCTTTTCTTCTTTCCTCTCCTGCTCTCCCATCATGTACTCCTTTCATAACTTGAATACTGCCTGTTATAGGAGCCTCTATTAATAATTATAGTGGGGGTAACGGTGTCACGTCAAAAAAAATAGCCGTCACGACGTGACCGGCTATTTATCAAAATATCAAATGTCAGGACCAGCCGCCTCCCGGCACACTGTCTCGAACCCCAGCCGCTCCAGCATGGATCCGAAGCGTTCTTTCTCCTGCCCTCGATCCAGGTAAAGCTTCAGCAGGCGCTCCACAGCTCCCAGCAGCTCATCTTTCGTCGCAAAGATATGCTCCACGGGTTTCCCCTCTGCCAGCGCTCTTCCGCCGCGTCCTCCCAGCAAAAGCCGGTATCCGCCCTGAGCCCCGACGATCCCGATGTCGCACAGGTTCGGCATGGCGCAGTTGTTCGGGCAGCCGCCCACGCCGATCTTCAGCTTCGCGGGCAATGTCACCTCGCGCCACCCCAGCACGAACCGCTCGTGGATCTCCCGCGCGAGGTCGTCGGTGTCGATCATCCCATGCCGGCAGGCCGTCCCGCTACATGCGGAGACCGGGCGGATGTGACGCCCCATTCCGCCGGTCACCAGGCCGTGCGCCGCGAGAAATTCCCGGCATGCCTCCGCCTTTGCCTCCGGAACATCCGGGATCTTCAGCGATCCCTGCGAATCCATCTGGGCGTTTCCCGCTCCGAACCGCTCGGAAGCCTCCGCCGCCGCGCGAAGCTGTTCCGCGGTCAGCAGGCCGCGGCAGGTCAGGATGTTGATCGTCATTTACAGTCCCCGCTCCTTCATGGCCGCTGCGATCTTCTCATATTCCGGAAGCTTCACGCCGTACTGTTCGCTCAGCCGCACCACTTCATAGACCAGGCCGTCGACTTCCGAATCTTTTCCGGCGTCGATGTCGCGCTGCATGGAGGTCGTCGCGGACGGACCCAGGTCATCCAGGATCGCCAGATTTCTGGCCACGATATCTTCCTGAAAATGAATGCCCATGGCCTCCGCCAGCACATCTACCTCATGCACCAGCTCCGCAAAACAGCCGCGGTATACGCCCTGCTGCTGGATGGGGCCGGCCGGGACATTATAAAACACACCGCAGGCGCCCTGCGGTGAAACATACGAGAACTTCAGCAGCGCATCCCGCCGAATGTCCTCCGACCAGATTCCGAGGATCTTCGCCGCACAGAGCTCATCGCGGAAGAAGGGTGCAAACTATTTTTTTCTTCCCTCTCCCATCCCCGGATAATATGC
>CAYLPO010000307.1:0-2731 GCA_964385575.1 uncultured Lachnospiraceae bacterium
CAGCTTCTCCATTTTTGTCCCGCACAGAGACGGGTGGACAAAAATCACCTTCTCAAAGGAAGAGACAAAGGACGGAACGATCGTATCCGCCATGCTGTCGCCCACCACCAGCAGTGTTTTCCCGTTCACGGCTGCCGTATGGATCTCTGTCAGCGGCCTCTCCCCGCCAAAGAAAGCTTTCAGCGGCTCGGTCCCCTCCGCTTTCGAAGCTTCATATAGAGAGGCAGACCATTTGCCGGTCGCCGCATCCACTCTGTAGTAGGGAACCTCATTCTCCGGGACGTAGATCTCGACGCGCTCTGCCTGCGGCTCCCAGAACCGGTGCAGAAGGGTGTCGTCCTCCGCCAGTTTGCCCTCGAAGGTATTTGACAGCAGATAGCAGGCATCCCGCCCCTCCGGCACGGCTGTCGCGACCGCCATGACTTCCTGCACAAAATCTGTATTCAGGATCTTGGAAAGACTCAATCCGCCGCTGCCGGTAATGGCGATCGTACAGGGCGTATCCTTCACGATATCCAAAACGGTCTCCAGCAGACCGTATACTGTTTGCCGGACATCCGCAAAATGTCGCTGGTATTTCTCAAACAAGATCAGATCGTCTTCGTTCATGACGACGATCTTTGCCGTGGTAGAACCGATATCGATACCGATATGGACTCTGCTTTCACTCATAGAATAGAAACTCCTTATACATGAGGTCGTGATTGGCCGACTGCTGATGATTGTCTCAACACAGATGCCCTGTCTGCACAATCCTAAATATTCTATCACAAAAGGCGGAAGATTTGTAAAATCTTCCGCCTTAAACGCATGAATTGTTATTAAAAAACAGTAAACTTTCCTGTTTTAAAATATGTGTTTAAAGGATCAGCTCCCGACCTCTTCGATGGCCTCCAGCTGTGCTTCTTTCTGCGGGATCCCCGCCGCGATCTTCGCACGGCGCTTCCGGTTCACAGTCTCCATACGCTCGACTTTATCCGCCGGCAGCCGGTAGATGATGGTATGCGCGACGCAGGATGCGATCATGATGATGCCGCACAGCAGCATATGCAGAAACGCGAAATCCGTGGCATAGACATGCGGATCCGCGACCGTGGCGGTATAACCGATCATGACCAGGAAACCGCTCATGACGATGCTCTTGAAGGCATTTCCGACCTTGATCGGCATCACGGTCATCCCCATGATGAACGGAGAAACGTCCTTGCCGCTCAGGAACTCTGAATAGATGGTGCAGTCCTGGAACAGGCTCAGGTAAATGATCATGGGAACAGAGCCGAAGAAATGCGACGCCAGCAGGATGACCACGCAGACCAGCATTTTCCCATGCATGGCAAATGCCGCGACCAGAAACAGTCCCTGCAGGAGCATGGTGACATTAAACACGGCTTTTTTATTTCCGCGGAACATCTTCAGGAACCAGGGAATGATCACCAGGGAACCGATGATCTTGATCAGGCCCTGCAGGAAAACGAAAACGCTCATGGTCATCAGGGCATTGCCCGCGAATGTGTATTCAAACACGTAGTAAAGGCTGGCCGACATCATGCTGTTCGCGCAGTTGCAGGCGGACAGCGCGATGATCGTAATAACCAGGTGCTTATTCATGAACGTATATTTGAAACCCAGAATCAGTGAGCGCAGCGCGGATTCTTTCGGAGTCTCACCGCGCGCCTGCGCTTCCTCGGCGTTCTTCTTCTGACGGGCGCGGATCTTCGCGGCGTTTTTATCTACCGTGTAATCCGTGGCCTTAAACAGCGCCCAGAATCCGACCAGATAAAGAACCGACATCACCAGGGTCAGGCCCGCATAACTGAAATTGGGGCTCAGTTTCGCGAACTGATTCAGCAGGAACGCAGCCACAACAGCAAAAGGCAGCACTGCGAAATTCGCACCGCGGCCCAGCCACACGGAGAAGTTCGTACGCTCGTCCGGGTCATCCGTGCAGACCATGCTCATGGAGTTGCAGGCCGCTTCACCCACATTCCAGAACAGATGGCTTATAAAAAACGAGATGATGATAAGGATGGCAGAAAGGACTTCGTTCGTGCCGATCCTGACGAAGGAAAGCGTGTAGAACACGACTACGATCGGTGGAACGATCAAAAGCCAGGAGCGGATCTTTCCCCAGGGCAGGTTAAACGCCGAGAGAAACACACTGATAAAGAACGATCCGACCAGGTCCAGTACCGAGGTCGCTGTCAGGATCATGACGACAATGGCATTCTGGAACAGTGCATTATCGGTCAGGAACGCCGAAAAATAATAAAGCTCTACCAGAACCGTCAGCGTGAACATAAATTTAGCCAACGCCGCCAGTCCGTAGTAAAGCTTGGCGTTCGGAAGTCGTTTCGTAACAAAATTCGACATAAAAGATCCCTTTCACTTCCGGAGGCCGCTACTCAGAGCGCCTCTGATCAAAAAAGAAACAGAAAATATGATACCACATGGGCGAAAAGGATGAAAAGCGGAAATGATTTGATGCAGATCTTTTAGTGCTCTTCCGCTTCTGCCAGGATCTGCCGATGTGCCTCCTCCGCGCTCAAACCGGTCGCCTGCAGCGCACGGCGGCGGTTGTTCGCCTGCGCCATCTTCTGCACTTTCTCCTCCGGCAGGCGGTACACCAGCGTGTGGGCAATGCCTGCCGCGATCAGGATCACGCCGACCAGCAGCATGTGAAGGAACGCGAAATCCTTCGCGAAAACGGTCGGATCCGACACGGAAGCCGTGT
>CAYLPO010000308.1:0-1824 GCA_964385575.1 uncultured Lachnospiraceae bacterium
TGACAACGGGAAACGTTCCGAGGGCTTCGTGACCAGCACGTCGCAGCTGCGCATCAGCAGGTTCGTGCAGTAGACCGCCTCAAAGATGTTCTCGTGTGCAAACGCGTGGATCCCGGTAACTTCTCCGGTCAGCGCCTGCTCGGCGAATGCCGCGGTATCTGCCCAGTCATTAAAGTGCCCGGTTGCGATGTCACTCAGACCTTCGATTTCTGCCGTCAGATCATCCCAGACGTTCCGGTAGTCGCCGACATTGACGTAAAGCGCTGCGATATCCTTCTTCACCGCGGGCATCAGATAACGAATAATGGCCGCGAAGATCTCCTTCTGGGCAGCTGCTCCGCCGATCGTAAGCAGGAAGCGCATGGGCGCTTTGGCGTTCTTACGGGCAATGCGCGCCGCGCAGTCGGTCTCAATGTTTCTGACCAGCTCATCGTCAATATAATGTCCGGTATAGACCAGGCTGTCCGCAGGCATGGGCTTTAAGACCTCTTTTCCGCGCATACCGTTTAATGTGCGGTACCCGATATAACTCTGCTTTGTCTGAATGGTGTGGACGCTTCCCTCGGCCAGATGCAGCGCCATGGGCCAGTTGTCCGGAATCGCATTCACGACATATTTCATACAGCCGTGGAGCGCGGCCTGGGCAGGCCAGACGTGAGTGCCGATCAGCGGGATTTCTTTCGGAATGTTCCGAAAGACCGTACTCATGATTTCGGCATTTTTCTGGTCGGAGGCGTTATAGGAAAGCTTGCGGAACCCTTCGTAATTCATGGGTTCCCAGACTACGCGGTTGAAGATCCGGCTTTTCTGAGAGAGACGCGATCCCATGGAATAAAGATCGTTCTGCGCACCGATCACTTTCGTACAGGAGGTCTCCGGGAAGGAATTCAGGTCCATCCAATAGGGCTTATAACCCAGCGCTCGCGCTGCGGAAGCCATGGCCATGGAGATCCGGTAGTGCCCGAAACCCATGCGGATGTTTCCGACGATGATCCCCTTTTCAAGATCAAATGTTTCTTCGGATGCCCCCTCTTCCGCTACACGGATGTCGGTGACATTCAGGATGGGTCCGAGAACCGGATTCGCACGCAGGATCACCGGATAATCCGCATTTGAATCATCTCCGAACTTTTTCAGGAACTTTTGTTTGGAGCGCTCGGCTTTGTGATAGTCGCGGGCGCTGACGGCATTGCCGAAAATGTTTTTGGATCTGTCAGTCATAGTCTCCTCGAATGCTATTATGTGTCGTTATATGAAACTGTAATGTTACAGGCTCGGCCTGGTCGCTTCTCAGGATCAATGCCGCGTCCCCGGGCTCGCCGGTCGTCCGGACGTAGGTCCCGCCCCGGCCCCCGCGAAGGACCGCGGTCTCCGGTCCGATCACTTCGATGGGCCCCCGGGTCTCAAGCCGCACTGCTCCCTGATAATACGGAAGCACGTTTCCGTTCTGATCCCGCATGGTGATCCGGATCGCGGCTGCATCCCATGCAGGCCCCTCCGAAAGCTCTGTCCGATCCGCATAAGCATGGAGCGTGATCAGTGTGACAGGCGCTTTCACCAGACTCTTTACGACCTGTCCGTCTACCACCGCATCAAAGCGGTATTCGTTCGACTGTTCGCCCCAGCTTCCGATATATTTTCCGTAAAGCCGGTAAGCGTCTTCAAAGTTCATCTTATAGCGAAGCATGAGCTTCCCGGCTTTCGCGAGCACTTTCGGCGGCAGCCGGTCCGAGCCGTAGATCGCGGAGGCGCCATCCTTCAGGATTTCCATGCTCACGATATCGGCCGGGTTCGCATCCTTACGGATGGAGAGCTCGCGGGCCA
>CAYLPO010000308.1:1834-2711 GCA_964385575.1 uncultured Lachnospiraceae bacterium
TATATTTCGCGGCATCGCTCTGATCTTGTGTGTACCCCTCTCCGACCGTCAGCCGGTCGCCGATGTAGTCGTCGATCAGGATCGGTCCGGCATAAAGATGTCGGTAAGGCGACATAGAGCGATCATACTCTTTCAGCAGAACATCGTTTTTATACATCCGCACGCTGTCCGCATTCGTGATGATCCAGACTTTGCCGGGATTGCCGGCCGGACGCTCCCCGATATTCATCTCGGATGTGACTTCGAGTATGACCGAATCCGGATCGATCTGTCCGGATGAACTCACACCTTCCGTGACGGTCATTTTCTTCGGCGGAACCTGCGCCGCATATACAGCCGCAGCAGGCTTTGGATTTCGGAACATATCCGTGACGCCGTGATAACAGATCCGGTCGCCGCTGCCGAAATCCCTGTGGGTGTTATAATCCGCGAAGCACCAGCCGAACGAACCTGCAATATCATCCTCAGCGGCAACCGCATCCAGCACAGCTGCATGGCGCAGCACATGTTCCTGCTGATGCTCTTCGTTAAAGAATGCCGCTGTCGGATACATGTGTCCGTTATATTCGCTGATCAGGTATGCCTTTGACATGTCCGAAGTGATGGACTTTTTCTTTTCACATCCGGAACCGGTACCGCCGAAAGAAAAGTCATTGTACGTGTAGACATCTTCCAGCAGACTGCTTTTCTTCAGATAACGAACGCCTCCGGTCGCTCTGGACGGATCCAGCTCGTGCGCGATCTCGTTTGTCCGGCTGTAGAAGGCGTCGTCGTCCGCCGATTCATTGATCCGGACACCCCAAAGGATGACGGAAGGATGGTCAGCAGCAAATATATAATTCTCCTTATCTTCTAACTTTGGATATGACACTAATAT
>CAYLPO010000309.1:0-2705 GCA_964385575.1 uncultured Lachnospiraceae bacterium
CGTGAAGAGCCTGAAGTTCCTGTGCATTATCGCGGCACCGGAGGGCCTGAAGGTGGTGTCGGAGGCGCATCCGGATGTGCCGATCTATTGTGCGGCGATCGACGATCATCTGAATGAGAAGGCGTATATCGTGCCCGGTCTGGGTGATGCGGGCGACCGGATTTACGGAACCAAGTGAGCGATAAGCGACTGCGTATGCAGAAACGGCCTCAGGAGAGTTTACTCTTCTGAGGCCGTTTTTGCATACGCAGGGCAACGGACATCGAGCGCTCCGAAGGAGTGCGAGATGACCGAGTCGCTTATCGCTCACAAGGACCGAGCGATGACCGAGTCGCTTATCGCTCACTAAAAACCCTTTTTCGCTTGCTTAAATCCGAGTATGATAAGAACAGAATAGTTATTAACGAAGTTCTGAAAGGAGTCCCCTATGACCGAATATCAGGCGCAGCGCCGCGAACTGCTGCAGATCATGGAACAGTATCTGGAAGCCGTCATTGCCGACGATGCTTCCGGACTTCCCCTGTCGCCGGACGTGAAGGCGACCTATAACGGCGAGTTTGTGAGCGTCGGTGACAATGCCATGTGGAAAAAGACCCTGCGCTTCGCCGGACGGCAGACCTTCGTGGACACCGTGACCGGAAACGCCTTCAGCTACGTGGTCGCGACGAACGAGATCGTGCCGTTCCCGGAGAAATACTGGGCAGACCCCGAACACGTTTATGCCTACTGGGCAGCGGCATCTATCCGCCTGGCGGTGAAGGACGGGTTGATCACGGAGATCGAGGAAGTCGCGATCGATCAGCGCATGCAGGGATTCCCGAACGATTTCCGGACCATTCAGCTGCCGTTTACGATCATGGAGATCCCGATCCCGGTGGAAGAGCGCTATACGCGCGAGGAGCTGATCGAGGCGGTCGAGGCGTACTGGGACAGCATCGAGCGGTCCATGGATCCGAAGGATTTCCCGGCGCACCCGGCGGGTTACCGGCTGGAGAACGGATCCCTGACCGTCGAAGCGCTGACCATGTCCGGCTCGCTGCTGAACGAATTCGAAAGCGACGGATTTAAGTGGGAGACGCCGAAGGAAGAGCGGCGGTATCCCATCGTGGATCCGGCCCGCGGTCTGGTCGTGAGCTATTCGCTTTTTAAAGAGGCGAAGGAAGGCCCTACGGTCGGCCAGCACGGCTCGCTGATCGTGGAAGCGTTCCGCGTGGAAGACGGGCTGGTGCGGATCCTGTATGCGCATTTCCGGCCGGATATGCAGAAGACGGGGTGGGCGCACGCATGAAGGCATTTTTTACGGACCTCGACGGAACCATCCTGAATACAGAAAAAGAGATCGCGCCCGGGAACCGCGCGGCGGTCGAAGAGGCGCTGGCGGCCGGGCATAAAGTCATCGTCGCGACCGGGCGCCCCCTCTCGAGCGCGATCGCGCAGGCCGAGCGGCTGGGCCTGAGCGGCGATGGCTGCTATGTGATCTCGTATAACGGCGGCGTGATGTGGGACTGCGGCGCTGGCCAGATCATCCACGAGAGCCACATCCCGCGGGCGCGTGTCCGCGAGGTGTTTGCGGAGGCGGCCCGACGCGGGATGCATGTCCAGACCTACATGGGCCCGGATGTCATCGTGGAGACACGCTGTGATGATGAGGAAGTCCGGCGCTACACGAACCTGACGCGGATGACCTTCCGCGTGCTGCCGGATATCGGCGAGCTGGAGATCGAGCCGGTGAAGATGCTGCTGATCGATTTCGATGATCATGCCCCGCTGGTCGTGTTCCGCGACTGGGTGCTCGAAACCTACTCGGGCGAGCTGGACAGTTTCTTTTCTTCGAATGCGTTTCTGGAGATCGTCCCGGCGGGCACGAACAAGGGCGCAGCACTGCTGAAGATGGCAGAGCTTCTGGGCATTGACCCGAAGGACACAGTCGCGGCGGGAGACGAGGCGAATGACATCAGCATGATCCGCGCGGCGGGCGTGGGCGCCTGCATGGTGAACGGCATTCCGGAGGCGAAGGCGGCGGCAGACTATGTGACCGCGGCGGACAATGACCACGACGGCGCGGCAGAGATCATTCGGAAGTTCGTTTTGAACTGAAAGTGGGAGAATGCAACTGAGGAAATACATAAATAACACACGTTATTGGTAAATGTTGATCGAAAAGGAGGAAGATTATGGCGAATCAGGCAATCATCGCAAAAGTACAGGCAGTCGTGGACGCACCCAGCAGCTGCCCCGAATTGAAGGAAGCGGCGAACAAGTGGCTGGCTGCGGTCGGTACCGACGCGCAGGAAGAGGCCGCGAAGAACCTCATCGCGGAGCTCGATGAAGATGTCATGACCACGCAGGATCTGCTGGACCTGGTGACCTCGGAACGCGGCACCCAGATCTTCGGCGCGGAGAAGGCGGCGCAGATCGCTGACGAGGCGCGCCAGATGATCGCGGCGGGTCAGCTGGTCTGCCCCTGCCCGGGCTGTCAGGCGGGCCACGCGGTGCAGGAGGCGAAGGAGGAGCTGTTCGGGTGATCTGAGATAAGAGCACTCCGGACAGATAACCAGTAAAGAGAACCGGCCGGATGGGGAGACCTGTCCGGCCGCTTTATATTGTCTGAAAACATAGTTCGAAGAAATTACCGAAAAATTTTTTTTCGAAAAAGCACGAAACTATGTTGACACTCGACATATATCGTGATATGACATATATCG
>CAYLPO010000310.1:0-2697 GCA_964385575.1 uncultured Lachnospiraceae bacterium
TCGAAAACGCGAGCAGCGGAAGGTCCTCCGGCACTTCCATGGGCATGTCCTTCAGGGAGTGCACGGAGATGTCGCTCCGCCGGTCCCGGAGTGCCAGGTCCAGCTCCTTCACGAAGAGTCCCTTGCCGCCGATCTGATCTAGGCGGCGATCCAGGATCTTATCTCCGGTCGTCTTCATCTTCAGGATCTCTGCCGCGACGCCGGTCTCCGGCCGCGTGATGTAGTCACGCACCATCTCCGACTGCACCAGCGCGAGCGCGCTCTCGCGGCTTCCGATCACGATCTTTTTCTTTTCCATCTCAGGTCCTTCTTTATGCGCCTGCGCCGGCATCATGCATCTGCACCTTCCGGCGAGGTCTCTGCCAGCATTTCCGTGATCTGCTCCCGGATCCTCCTGGCCTTCTTATGATCTTCTCCGCTCGCGGTCAGGCCCACGATCACATTGCCCTCGGTGACCACGCCCGGAAACCAGAAATCACACAATTCCTTATTCTCGCTGTCATTCACGGGAATGCCCGCCGCGCGCGCATCCGCCACGACCTGCTCGTTCACTTCCGTGACACCCGTACACGCGAACACCAGATCTGCGCCCGCAAGGTCGCCCGGCTTATAGCCGCGCCGGACCGCCGTGATCTCTCCCGCGGCCGCGAACTCCTCGAGTCCATCGGTCAATGCCGGCGCGATCACGGTCTTCTCACCCGCGAACCCCGCGAGCACGCGCACGCGCCGCTCCGCGATCTGTCCGCCGCCGACAAACACGATCCGCTTCCCGCGCAGGTCGAAAAACAGCGGGAAATGCGACCGCTTACTGCTTTCCATACGCGGCCTCTTCCTTTCCGTACGCCTTCTCGATGATCCCCACGCAGTGCGCGAACTGATCCGGTTCCAGCTCATCCCGCAGCATGAACAGGATCTTCTGCGCGATCTTTCCGGCCGAGGAAGCAATGCTTCCCTCGAGCTTCTCGCGGTCCTTCTCCGCCATATCCAGCTTGCGGATGCTCTTATGAATGCGGAAGCTCATGTCGTCTGCGGCCATCGCATTGATATGCGAGACGTTCGAGATAATGCTGCGGTTCCGGTACCACTTCCGGTAATCCTCGATGACCTCCTCCAGAATGTCCTCCGCCTGCGTGATGGCCTCGGCGTTCGCATCGTCCGTCGTGCGGAAATCATCGATATCATACATCTCATAGCCCAGATCCCGAATCTCCGGCTCAATGTCTCTGGGCACCGCGAAATCGATCAGAATGGGCTTATGCTCCGGGTTCGCCTCGCGGACTTTGTCGTAATACAGCGTGTAGTTCGGGCTGGTCGTGGCGCTGGCCACGAGATCGCACTTGGGGAAGAACTCCATCTTCTTTCCGTAAAGGATGCGGTGGCAGCCGTCCGGGATCATGACCACGCCGCTGTGATACTCGCGCACGGTCACCGTGACGTCCGCGCCCGCCTTCACGAGTGCCTCCGCGGTGAGTTTTCCGAACTGGCCGTTTCCGATGACCATGCAGGTCTTCCCGACCGGGTCGAAGCCTTTCGCCTTCAGCATCTTCAGCGCGGCGTCCATGGCGGTCGTGTCCGCATGGGTAAACGTCACGTCCGTCTTCACCTTCTTCGCGGCAGTGACGGCCTTTCGGAAGAGAACCTCCAGGACATTGTCCGTCGCGAGAAACTCCCGGGCTTTTGACGCAGCCTCGCCGACCTGCGTCAGGATCTGGTCTTCGGCAATGATGGCCGACTCCAGTCCCGCTGTCATCCGGAACAGATGCTGTACCGCGTCGGCGCGCTCCCGCTCCGTAAAGCAATGCCGGTACGCCTCCGCCTCGACGCCGCGGCTCTCGCACAGCGCCGCCAGCAGGTCCTCCTCCGGGTCCGTGTTCGCCCAGAGCTCAGTGCGGTTGCAGGTCGCCAGAAGCACGACGCCCTCGGCGCCGGTCTTCTCTTTCAGAAAATGCAGCGACTGCTCCATCTCACTGTTCTTGAACGCGAACGGTGAGCGTTCATTCACCGTCGCCGTCGTGTGATCGATTCCGATCATTCTGATCATGTCTGTTCTCCGTTTCGTCCGGCCGCTCGAAAGCCGCCGGTCTCATGATCGTCCGGCGTTACCGCCGGCGCTTCTTCTGCACAAAGTGGTTCGCGATGCCGCCGCCGACCATGATACAAAGCGCGACCACGATCACGGTCTTGGCGGCCTCCTGCGGCACGCGGCCCCTTCCGCCGATACTGTCGGCGTAAAACGTCAGTTCATATTCGATCTCCAGCGGATCTCCCATCGCGGTCGTATCCGCGATGACCCGCATGGGTTCGTCCAGTTTCGTGATGGGGATCAGAAACGTGGAGTTGCTGCCGTCCGTGGTCTGATTCTCGTAGCGTTCATTTCCCACGATCATGTAGTCGTAGTACGGACTGCTCCAGAGGAGCTTCGCGTACCCGTGTCCGTCCTCCACGACCAGCCAGGTCGGCGAGGTCACGCTCGCGCGCCCGCTGCCGCCGGTCATGTCCACGTCGATCGAGTAGGTTCCGTCGCCCTCCTCGACCGCGACTGCCGCGGAGGGTTCGTCCTCGAGTGAGGCCCGCTCCGAGATCAGACCAGCGTAAAGCTCGCCCATGGAGTCCGTGCCGTTCTCCTCGTCATAGAACTCGACCGCCTCGGCGATCCGCTCATAGTCGGGGATGGGATATGCGATCGCGGACTGGGGC
>CAYLPO010000311.1:0-2665 GCA_964385575.1 uncultured Lachnospiraceae bacterium
CCGACTGGGCGAACGACGGCCTGTTCGGCGACGGCTTCCACCTGTTCAGCATCGGCACTGCCGAGTACACTGAGCGCGACGAGGAGTACGCGGAGGCGTTCGGCGTGATCACGGGATTTGCGGAAGCGACGGGCAATGACGAGCTGCTCGAGCTCATCGACGAGGAGTCGGAGACCTATGACGCGGATGCTGCCATCGCGGCCGTGCAGGCGTTCGCGGCGACCGTCGGCGAGACCGAGGAGGCGACTTACATCGTCGAGGATGAGGAGACGCTGGCGACCGAGGAAGTCACCTCGACCGGCGCGGAGCTGGCGGATGCCGTGGCAGTCTACACCGAGTACGGCGCGGCGGCTCCGGATCCCGCGGATTACGGTGTCTGGGTCCCCGGTGTCCCGGTGCTCGTGGAGCGCGGACTCGACGCGGTCGGCTGCGGCGATGTGCTCAAGAGCCTGATCCTGGACGGCATCGTGGCCGGCGTCGGCGCGGTCATCGGTTTCGTTCCGCAGATGCTCGTTCTGTTCCTGATGCTTTCGTTCCTGGAAGCCTGCGGCTACATGGCCCGCGTCGCCTTCATCATGGACCGTATCTTCCGGCGCTTCGGCCTGTCCGGCAAGAGCTTCATCCCGATCCTGATCGGAACAGGCTGCGGCATCCCCGGCGTTATGGCCAGCCGTACCATTGAAAATGAGCGTGACCGCCGGATGACCGTCATGACCACGACGTTCATCCCCTGCGGCGCGAAGCTGCCCTTCATCGCCATGGTCGCAGGCGCGATCTTCGGCGGGGCGGCTTGGGTGGCACCTGTGGCGTACTTCATCGGCATTGCCGCGATCGTGTGCTCGGGCATTATCCTGAAGAAGACGAAGCTGTTCGCGGGCGACCCGGCTCCATTCGTCATGGAGCTGCCGGCGTACCACCTGCCCACCGTGGGCGCGGTACTGCGCGGTATGTGGGAGCGCGGCTGGAGCTTCATCAAGAAGGCCGGCACGGTCATCCTGCTGTCGACCATCGCGATCTGGTTCCTGAGCTTCTTCGGCAGCGTGGACGGCACGTTCCGCATGCTGGCTGAGGAAGAGATCGGCTACAGCATCCTGGCAAAGATCGGCGGAGCCATCTCCTGGATCTTCCGCCCGCTGGGCTTCGGTACCTGGCAGGCGACCGTGGCTTCGATCACCGGTCTGGTGGCGAAGGAGAACATCGTCGGTACCATGGGTATCCTGTACCGCGCGGCGGGCACCGGCACCGTCTACCAGAACATGGCGGCGGTCTTTACGTCGGCGAGCGGCATGGCGTTCCTGGTCTTCAACCTCCTGTGCGCTCCCTGCTTCGCGGCCATGGGCGCCATCCGCAGAGAGATGAACTCGCACAAGTGGTTCTGGGCGGCCTTCGGTTATCAGATGGTCTTCGCTTATCTGGCGGGCCTCGCGGTCTTCGGACTGGGCAGACTTTTCACCGGACAGGGCTTCGGCGTGACGACGATCTTCGCGATCCTGATCGTGATCTTCTTCCTGTACATGCTGCTGCGTCCGCAGAAGAACTTCAGCACGAAGAAGGCTGTTTCGGCCATCGAGGCGGCTTCGGCGAAGTAAACAGAGCTTTCGGCGCGTGCTTAAGCATGGCGCGATTGAATGAGGTGTAACGTATGGGTACATTGCTGGTAGGAGCCATCCTCGCGGCGATCGTGGCATTGATCGTGTGGGGCATGGTGCGGGATAAAAAGCAGGGCAAGTCCTGCGGCGGCTGCGGGGCAGGCTGTTCGAGCTGCGGCGCGGGCTGCGAATCGCACGGGCAATGTTCCTCTGAGGATCCATTCGCCGCGGACAGAGCCGGGGCGCAGGCTCCGCTGGATCCGAGCGTGAAGTATGTGATAAAGAAATTGCAGTAAATTACATTTTCTTCCAAAAGCCTTGCGCCGGAGTGAAAGCTCCGGCGCAAGGTGTTTCAAACTTAGGAGAAGTTGAGACCCAAGTATCGGTCTCGGCCGGATTACGTTCATGGCTGATTGCGGTCATGGCTGGGTTACGGTCATAGCGAGGTTGCTTACGGTGACAACAGGAGGATTGATTATGGTTCAGACGACGGTACAGATCGAGGGCATGGCCTGCGGCATGTGTGAGGCGCACATTCAGGACACGATCCGGAGGGCGTTTCCCGATGCGAAAAAAGTAAAGGCGTCCCACAGGAAGGGGACGGCGGTGTTCCTCACGGAGAACGAAGCCGGGGAAGAAGAGATCCGAGCGGCGATCGATCCGACCGGCTATAAGGTGCTGGGGGTTTCGAGCGAGCCGTATGTGAAGAAGGGGCTGTTCTGAGGGCTCGTTTTAGAGACGCGGGCATCCGTTTTTCGGTATGTCAGCCCATCGATTAAGACGAAAAGTTTGAAAATGATAGATTAGTCTCAGTCCGGAGCGCATTTTCGAAGAAAAAACGTGCTTTTCGGGTACGATTTTGAGTGGATAAAGTTTTATGTAATTTATTTACAGAACAAATTGAGGGATATGTATGATAACTGTCGCCTTGTATGAGTAAAGTATAAGACGAATTAGAAATAATGGGGAGTTTCGTCTTACTATTCGCTCTTACAAGATGCAAAAGACGGGATTCTGGCTACCGGAAACGACTTCTGCTTGCTTTTTCTTGAAAACCTGAGATGGGTTGGGATATC
>CAYLPO010000312.1:0-2650 GCA_964385575.1 uncultured Lachnospiraceae bacterium
TTTTTAAACAATAGTATTTCTATAGTTTTTTTTTCTTTCTTTCTTTCTTTCTTAAAAATAAGCATGGAGGTAGAGCAGTGTTTGGATATGGAGGGAAGGTGTTTTTTGTTTTTTGAAGAAAAAGTAAACCATCCACGTTTAGTGTGGAATGATTCTGCCCCTCATGATTCATTTTAATCCCCTGTGATTATTTAGTGTGAGTTCTGCTAGCCAGTGGCTGTTCTGTGAGCAAACATTCTGGCAACTCTTTCTTTAGAAAGAAATGCACTTGCAAACAGGATTTGCACTATCAACTCTCTTCCAAGCCTCCTGGGCTGAGGGGGAAGTGATCAAAATGACATATTACACCCAGATGGATTCATAAGGCTTCATCTTATCATCACACTGGGGTGGGACTTCCTCTGGGTCATTCCAAGGCTGTGCGCATACGTGTCACATACACGAGGATGAAGATGACTGCCTTGCTCGAATAAAGGATTGTGTCCGATCCGCCGACCAGGCCCAGCCGTGCCAGCGGCGCCATCAGCACACTGCCCGGCTGCAGCAGCTTCATGATCGTGTAGATCAGCAAGAGCTGCGAGATCAGGGCCGGGACAGCCGCCATCATGACCAGCATGTTCCGGCGCTGGGGTTTCACGACTTTGGCAATGGCCCAAGCCGCGGGATAACCGATGCCGATACAGATCAGTGTCACGATCAGAGAGATCAGAAATGACTTGCCCATGAGTCTGGGGACCATGGGCGTACTGAAGGCACGAACGAAATTCTGGATCGTAAATCCGTCAATGCCGCGGCCCACCGTCACATTCCCATCCACGAAACTGAACAGGATGAGCAGGCACAGCGGAATGATACTGATCAGAAGGAGCATGGCAGCCGAGGGCAGAATAAGCGCCCTGGTGCCCCGGTTTCTCTTCTGAATGGTGGATGCGTTCTCCATCCGAACTCCTTTCCGAACTTTCCTTAAGCGGGTCATCCGCAGCGAGAAGTACCGGTCATTTTAACGCGTAAGGGCGCGAACGCCGGAAGACCCGGCGCCGCGCCTGTCTCTGCCGTCCCCGGCATGTTTTCAGGGGACGTGCCTCATCTCATCAGGATGCCTGGACCTCGGTCCACAGGTCGATCCATCTCTGCAGCGTGTCGTTATCCATATACAGGGACATGTACATGGTTTCCGGCGGATTCGTCAGCCACAGGTTCGCCAGCGTTTCCTCGTCCAGCGTCGCCATCACGGCTTCGTTCGCGGGAGTATGAGGCTGCTCCTCGGTAGCCATCGCGTACTGGAAGTCATGATTCGTGCAGAAGTCGATCCACGCCATGGCCAGATCGCTCTCGGCGCTGCCGTCCACCAGGCACCAGTAATCGGCCCAGCCGATCGTGCCCTCTTCGGGGTAGATGTACTCGATGTTCATGCCCTGGTTGCGAAGCTCGGTGATGTTGCTCGGCCAGGCATTGCCGATCACGACCTGACCGGAGGTGATGGCGCTCATAAAGTCATCATAGGTGCTCCAGATGGTGCGGATGTTCGGCTTCAGCTCCATCAGTTTGTCGCGTACCGCGTCCAGATCGGGATCATACGGATCATCTCCGTTCACGAGCGCAGCAATCATGATGCAGTTCGTGTAGTCGTCGAAGAACGCGACCTTGCCTGCATACTGCGGATCCCACAGATCAGCCCAGCTGTCGATCTGGCTGCCGTCGACTTCATCAGCGTTATAGAACATGGACGTGGTGCCCCAGATCCACGGAACACCCAGAACCTCGCCGTCCTCGGTCAGGACATCATCGATGCCGGTAATGTCTTCACGCAGCTCGTCATAGCAGGTGATGCGGCTGGTGTCGATGGGGGTGATGACACCCTCGCCGTAATACTGCTGAATGTACATGGGGTTGATGTTCACGACGTCAATGTCTGCCTGTCCGCCGTTCAGCATGGTCTGCAGCAGCTCAGGATAAGAAGTGATGTCGTAGAACTCCACATGGCAGTTATACATCTCTTCAAACGCAGCATAACCATACTCCTGGTCCGTCGCGTAATCCGACCAGTTCGCCACGGTCAGGGTCTGGCCCTCGAAGTCCATGGTGGCCTCACCGGCAGCTGCAGAACCATTATCCGCCGCGCCGCCGTTCCCACTGTCACTGTTTCCGCCGCTTCCGCTGCCGCCGCAGGCTGCCAGCGAGAAGGCCATGGCAGCCGCAGCGACCAGGCACACAAGTCTTTTGATCTTCATGTTTTTCTCCTTTACTTTCCGTTTTGATTTTCGAAATGTTCCTTTTACGGTGTGCCTCTCTCCGGCACACATTTTTCTCAAAACATATACTTGGGATAGTATAGCATAGGGATTGTACAGAGGACAATACAAGTTTACAGCGAGTTGCGCCCCCGCCTCCGCTCGCAGCGAGTTGCGCCCCGCTCTGTCTCGCAAACCGCTCCGCGGTTCGCTCGATCGCGGCGCTCCTCGTCAAAAAACGCACAAAAACACCCGCAAGCGCAAGCGCTCGCGGGTGCCTTATGCGTTTTTTCACATCTCGCTGCTTCGCGGATATTCACATCTCGCTGCTTCGCGAAACTTACTCGATAACCTTCGTAACAGCGCCCGAACCGACGGTACGGCCACCCTCACGGATAGCGAAACGCAGACCTTCCTCG
>CAYLPO010000313.1:0-2632 GCA_964385575.1 uncultured Lachnospiraceae bacterium
GATCATGAAAGGCGTCAGGGCATCGGGGCCGCCGTTAGCCGGATCATTGAAGTCATACAGATAGTTGATGGCATCCACGACCAGTGTAGGGGTCAGCTTCGTGCCGTTCGAGAAATAGGCATCATCACGAATGTTGAAGACCCACTCAGTGGCATCTTCGTTCGGGGTCCAGTCGGTGGCCAGCCAGCCCTCGATGGAACCGTCGGAGGCAACCTTCGTCAGAGCCTCGGAGATGGCCATTCTCATGGGCATCCAGCAGCCCGAATAAGAATCGGTCACGGAGGTCAGAGTGCCGCCCATCGCGGACACCACGTTCAGGGTCGTGCCGGAGGCAGCAGCGCCACCACTCGGTGCAGCAGCTCCGTCATCAGCAGCCGCGCTTCCGGAATCGGCATTGCCCGAATCCGAAGAGCCGCATGCTGCCAGGCTTCCGACTGCCAGAGCGGCAGCCAGACCCAGTGCCAGGACTTTTCTCAGTTTCATGTCTTACTCCTTTTCTTATTGAGTTGTATTTCGCACCCGCGTCGGCAGGACTGTCCTGCAAACTTCGGGAAGCTACCGTTTCATCATGCATTAGGAGGATGCCTGTGAAGGATCCAGTACGTCGCGGAGCTGATCGCTCCAGAGGTTAAAGATCACGACGCAGACCAGGATCGCGATACCGGGGAAGATGATCATCCACGGATACTGCTGGATGAACTGACGTCCCTCGCTCAGCATGGCGCCCCACTCCGGCGTGGGCGGCGTGATGCCGACGCCCAGGAAGGACAGGCCGGACAGGCCCATCATCGTGGTGCCTATGTCGTTCGCCGCAGTCACGATCATGGTCGGGATCGTGTTCGGGAACATATAGGCGCCCAGAATATGCGCATCGCTTGAACCGGTAACGCGGGCCGCCGAGATGTAGTCGCGGTGCTTGATCTTCAGGACCAGGCTTCGCGACAGGCGCGCGTACTTGGTCCAGGAGACCGCGACCAGCGACAGGATGGCGTTTCCGAAGCTGGCGCCCAGAATACCCGCGATGGCCATGGCCAGAATCAGGCCCGGGAACGAGATCATGATGTCACAGATTCGCATGATGATCGCATCAATGACTCCGCCGGCATATCCGGCAACCATACCCAGAATCAGACCGATTGCCAGACTGACCACGACGATCAGCAGTGCCGATGTCAGCGTCACGCGCGTTCCGCAGAGGATCCGGGAAAAAATATCTCTGCCATACATGTCCGTTCCAAACCAGTGCGCCGCGCTCGGACCCTGATAGGCATCGCGCAGCGTCTGTGCCAGCGGATCCTGCGGAGAGATCAACGGTGCGATCAAAGCCAGGACCAGCAGCGCGATGACCAAAACGGTAAAGACCGTAAATGCCTTATTATCTCTCAAGATTTCACAAAGCTTTTTCATCCCGCGTCTCCTTTCCTGATCCGAGGATCGACCAGCGAATACGAGATATCGACCAACAGGTTAATGACCATATAAATGACCGCAATATAAAGGACGAAGCCCTGTGTCAGCGGATAATCGCGGCTGGTAACGGCAGACACGCCCAAATTTCCCAGTCCGGGATAACTGAAAACCACTTCGACGACGGCAGTACCGCCGAGCAGGGAGCCCAGCGTCAGGCCGAACAGCGTGATCAGCGGAAGCATGGCGTTCGGAAGCACATGCGAAAACAGGATCTTTCCGTATGGGACTCCCCGCGCCCGGGCGCCTACCACGTAATCCTGGTTCAGCTCTTCCAAAACTGCCGTACGGGTCTGTCGCAGATATTTCGATGCCATGGGGATCATGAGTGTCACGGCCGGAAGGATCATGGATTTAAACGTGACCTGCGATGAAACGACGGGAAGCCAGTGCAGTTTCACACAGATGATCAGCATCAGCATCAGGCCGACCCAGAAGTTCGGCATGGACATACCAAAGAAACTGCAGACCCGGATGATGTTATCCGTCAGTTTGTTTTTCTTCACTGCGCAGAGAATTCCGAGCGGCAGAGAGACTGCCAGCATCAGACCCATTGACAGCAATGCGAGCTTGATCGTCGGAATGATGCGCTGTCCGATCAGATACGTTACTTCACTGTTTCGGAAGAACGATGTTCCCAGATCTCCGTGCAGCGCGTTCCAGGCCCAGGTACCGTACTGTACCAGGAACGGCTTATCCAGTCCCAACGCGGCACGGGATGCCTCCAGCATCTCCTGTGTCGGCGCAATACCGGCCGCTTCATACATGGCGCTCGCAGGATCTCCGGGTGCCAGATAAACCAGGCAGAACGTCAGAAAGCTGACGCCGATCAACACAATGATGATCTGAATGATTCGCTTCAGAAGAACTTTCTTCAGCATACTCTTCCCCTTTATGCAACGAAGTTTGTTTCCTGTATCCGAACAAACAAAAAAAGCTTTCTGCCTGACAGCAGAAAGCCACACAACACAAAAGGGAGATAGAATCTCCCCCTGCATCACTTTCCGCTGCAGAGATGGTACAACGTCTCATCATTTCCCGCAAAGATCTGACTTGGCTCCGTCATAACGCGGGCCGCACAGTGACCTTCTCGTGGGTTCTTACCCCTTTCCATGCTGCCGTCTCGAAGGACGACCAGGGAAACGACTATTCAGTTTTCGTTACA
>CAYLPO010000314.1:0-2630 GCA_964385575.1 uncultured Lachnospiraceae bacterium
TACAATGACCGTACTGACCGCGTCCGCCGGACTGCTTCGCGTACTTCGAATCGACTTCGACTTCCTTCGTGAAGGTCTCCTTGTAAGCGACCTGAGGCGCGCCTACATTGGCCTCGACCTTGAACTCACGCAGCAGACGGTCGACGATGATCTCCAGATGAAGCTCGCCCATACCGGAGATGATGGTCTGACCGGTCTCGGGGTTCGTCTCGACCTTGAAGGTCGGGTCTTCCTCGGCCAGCTTCGCCAGCGCGTCGCCCATCTTGTCCTGGCCGGCCTTCGTCTTCGGCTCGATCGCGATGGAGATAACCGGATCCGGGAACTCCATGGACTCAAGGATGACCGGGTGCTTCTCATCGCAGAGCGTGTCGCCGGTGGTGGTCAGCTTCAGGCCGACAGCCGCGGCGATATCGCCGGAGTAGACCTTGTCAAGCTCGGCACGCTTGTTCGCGTGCATCTGCAGGATACGGCCCACGCGCTCTTTCTTGTTCTTCGTGGCGTTCAGGATATACGAACCGGAGTTCATGGTTCCCGAGTACACACGGAAGAACGCGAGCTTGCCGACGAACGGATCCGCCATGATCTTGAACGCCAGAGCCGAGAAAGGCTCGTCGTCCGAAGACTCACGCACGACGTCATTGCCGTTCTCATCGGTGCCGTGGATCGGCGGGATGTCGGTCGGAGCCGGCATGAAGTCGATTACGGCGTCAAGCAGCTTCTGGACGCCCTTGTTATGATAAGCGGTTCCGCACAGAACGGGGATGATCTGGACCGCGATGGTGGCCTTTCTCAGGCCTTCCTTCAGCTCGGGGATGGTGATCTCCTCCTCCATGAGGAATTTCTCCATCAGATCCTCATCCGCAGTGCAGATCTCCTCGACCATCTGGTCGTGGTACATCTGCGCCTCGTCCATCATATCCGCAGGGATCTCCTCAATGGAGATATCCTCGCCCTTATCATCGTTATAGATGTAGGCCTGCATCTCGAACAGGTCGATGATTCCCTTGAAATCATCTTCCTTGCCGATCGGCAGGGTCACGGGCACCGCGTTATGGCCCAGGCGGGTCTTGATCATCTCGACGGCGTTGTAGAAGTTCGCGCCCATAATGTCCATTTTATTAATGAAAGCAATACGGGGAACGTTATACTTATCCGCCTGACGCCAGACCGTCTCGGACTGCGGCTCAACACCGCCCTTGGCGCAGAACACGCCGACAGCGGCATCCAGGACTCTGAGGGAACGCTCTACCTCGACCGTGAAGTCCACGTGGCCGGGGGTATCGATAATGTTAATACGATACTCTTCCGCGCCCTTTCTGGGCTTGTTCTGGTCCTGAGGGGTCCAGTGGCAGGTGGTAGCCGCGGAAGTAATCGTAATTCCGCGCTCCTGCTCCTGCTCCATCCAGTCCATGGTCGCGGTACCCTCATGCGTCTCACCGATCTTATAGTTCACGCCGGTGTAGTACAGGATACGCTCGGTCAATGTCGTCTTGCCGGCATCGATATGAGCCATGATACCGATATTTCTGGTTCTCTCTAAAGGGTATTCTCTCGACACTTAAAGATGCCTCCTAGAAACGATAGTGCGCAAAGGCCTTGTTCGCCTCTGCCATACGGTGCATATCCTCTCTGCGCTTCACGGACGCACCGGTGCCGTTCGCGGCATCCATGATCTCATTCGCGAGGCGCTCCTTCTGGGTCTTCTCGGAGCGGGCGCGGCTGAAATTCGTGAGCCAGCGAAGTGCCAGAGCCTGTCTGCGCTCGGGGCGAACTTCCACGGGGACCTGATAGGTCGCACCGCCGACACGCTTCGCCTTGACTTCGAGCTGCGGCATGATGTTGCTCATGGCAGTTTCAAAAACTTCCAGGGCGGGCTTACCGGTCTGCGACTCGATCTGCTCGAACGCCCCATACACGATCTTCTGAGCGACTCCCTTCTTACCGTCAAGCATGATGTTGTTGATCAGCTTGGTGACGACCTTGGAACCGTACAGAGGATCAGCCAAAACTTCTCTCTTCGGAGTATGTCCTCTACGTGGCATAATCTTCCCTCCTTAACACTAAAAATCGTTAGATCACAGGTACTCACATTCATAAGTGCTCATGCCGGCTTTCAGGTCATACCCGGTGCCTGCAG
This sequence comes from uncultured Lachnospiraceae bacterium, assembly GCA_964385575.1. Taxonomy (GTDB): domain Bacteria; phylum Bacillota; class Clostridia; order Lachnospirales; family Lachnospiraceae; genus RGIG5636. The sequence goes on from CAYLPO010000314.1 coordinate 2,138, forward strand.
CCATCAGGCGGATACGTATGCCGTGCACGATATACAAATGTTACGTCTGTTCGATCAGTGATTACTTTTTCTTCGGTCTCTTCGCGGCGTACTTGGAACGGGCCTGTCTTCTGTCGGCCACGCCGGCGGTATCCAGAGTGCCTCTGACGATGTGGTATCTGGTACCGGGCAGATCCTTGACACGGCCGCCGCGGATCAGCACCACAGAGTGCTCCTGCAGGTTATGGCCTTCGCCGGGGATGTAGCTCGTGACCTCGATACCGTTCGAGAGACGAACACGCGCGATCTTACGGAGAGCGGAGTTCGGCTTCTTCGGGGTCGCCGTCTTCACCGCGGTGCACACTCCGCGCTTCTGGGGCGAAGCCTTGTCGGTCGTCTTCTTCTGCAGGGAGTTATAACCCTTCAGCAGAGCCGGTGCCTTCGGCTTCTTATCAGCTGACTGGCGTCCTTTACGAACCAGCTGGTTAAATGTAGGCATACGTTTTCCTCCTGT
>CAYLPO010000315.1:0-2612 GCA_964385575.1 uncultured Lachnospiraceae bacterium
AGGCTGCGAGGAGGTTAAACAGCAGGACATTGATCATGTCGACCAGCGAAACGCCGGAGATCGCAGCCTCGCCCGCGCCGGACACCATGACCGTGTCCACCATGCCGACCAGAAGGGCCAGCGCCTGCTCGATCACGTGCGGCACCAGCAGTACGCGAAGGTCGCGGTTGGTGAATACGGTCCCCTTTTCCCGGTCAGCTTTCAGTTTGCGAAAAATACTCATGTCAACCCAGTCTTTCTGTCAGCGGAGTGCGGGACAATGCCGCACGGGCATATTGTTCCGGCACGCGCCACAAATGCTTATGCTAACACAAACGACTGAAAAAGGAAACCGAAGGCTCCGCAAATGGCAGAAAATGACACAAAAAAGGGCTGCCGAAGCCGGCAGCCCTTTTCTCTCTACGTGTCTGGCCGGCGGCTGCCGGAACAGAAACACTCACTGGTTCATGAATTCTTTCAGGAATTTCTCCTTATGCATACACTTCCCGAACACGCCCCAGTCCTGCACCTCGCGGTATGTGATGTACACATCCTCATCCCTGATCTGCAGGCGCTCCCGGATGATCCGGAAAAACTCCGCGTTCAGCGTGTCCAGGGTCTCATCCGTGATCGGCAGGAAGTACGCCAGCGACAGATAGGCACCGTTTTCCAGCTTCCGCGTCCCCATGCGCAGATCCGCGCCGTCCGTAAAACAGATCTCAAAACCGTCTCCACGCTTCATGGGCACCAGCTCGATGGCCTCCGCCAGATCCGCCGCGATCTGATCCTTCACTTCCTCTTCCAAAACCCTGGATGTCTTCACCTCGATGAAAGGCATATGCTGCCTCCTTTCGAAAACGACCTTTAAGAGATCAGCGCGCCGCCGCAGTACTCGCAGCACCCGTTCGCATCCGGGAACGTGGTCGCGCCGCAGTACGGGCAGGTGACCGCCTGCTGGGGCGCTGCCGCCGCCATGGCCTCCTCGCGCGCGTACTGGCGTCCGCTCATCAGGATCTCGCGGATCTCCATGCCCATCTGCTCGTAGTTCTTATAATCGAAGCTGTTCTGGACTTCCGCCGCGTTCGAGGTCATGACGCCCATGTTTCCTGCGTACATGCCCTGATTTCCGAAGCCGCCCTGATTCGTGTAGGAACGGTTCCCGGAAGACAGGTTCGTGGGACGCATGCCGGTCCGCTGGACCTGAGGTCTGCCGATGCTGACCGTGGCTCCGCCCTTCTGGAACGTCTTCTGCTGTCCGGGCACGCCTTTATTCGAGACGGGCTGCGCCGGGCGTGCGGCGCCGCCGCCGAACGGCTGTGTGCCCATCGGAATCACGGTCTGAACGTTCTGGCCGACCGTGCGGTTGTTCAGTTTGAACTTGATCTGGTCGAACCAGGGGTTATTCACGTCGATGATCACATAGAAATCATACGAGTACGCATAGCATCTGGGGTTCAGGCTCTGCGTGTGGCCCTCGGCATCCTTGGTCTTGATCTCGGTCTGGTGCTCATCCACGTCGAGCTGGCAGCCGATCACATCCGAGAACTCGAACACATCGGGGTTCTCATCTGCCCAGTGCTTCGCGCCCGAGATCAGGAACTGTCCCTGGTTCTCGTCAATGTAGATCTTCTTATCCTCGCCGACCGTCAGCGTGGGGGTAAAGGCCGCGACCCGCGCCTTATTCGCTTCGCGGTACTCCAGCTGCTCCTTGATATCCGCTATGCTCGCCTGCTTCCGCTCCGTGAAGAACGGAGAAAGTTTCGCCGCACAGTCTTTACAGCAGTTTCCATCAGCCAGCTTCCGGTTCCCGAAAACACCGATCTTTTCGCCGCAGATGTCGCAATACTTTTTATCAAAAAGTCCCATAATTCTCTCCTTTTTCAGTTAGATCTGGTCTTCGTCGCCGAACGGGTCTCCGCACTCCGGGCAGAACTTCGGAGGATGCGTGGGATCTTCCGGCTCCCAGCCGCACTTGTCACACTTATACTGCGGGACGCCTGCGGGTTTCTTCGCGCCGCACTCCATGCAGAACTTACCCTTGTTCAAGGTTCCGCAGCTGCACTGCCAGCTTCCGTCCTCCGGCGGACGCTTGGCGCCGCACTCCGGACAGAACTTGCCGACCGCCTGGTTTCCGCACTGCGGGCAGGTCCACGCCGCCTCGTTCAGCGCCTGATGCGCGTTCACGATGGCCTGCTGCGCCTGCGTCTGCTGCGGCGCCGCCTGAACGGGCTGAGCCGCCTGCTGAGCCGCGGCCTGCTGCTGGCCCATCTGGTACAGGTTCTGAATGTTCGCGCCGCCGGCCTGACCGGCCATGTTCATGCCCATAAACGCCATGGCAGGGCCCGCGCCTTCGTTCTTCGCGGCGTCCTGAATGGCCTGCGCCTGCGCGCCGACCATGTGCGCCGCGGCCATCGTGGGATCGCGGAACGCGGCATTTCTCTGCAGCTCCTTGATCATGGCCTCGTCTTCATCGCTGGCCTTCACACTGCCGACGCCGAAGGACACGATCTCGATGCCGCGCAGATCGCGCCAGCGCGCGGACAGCTCCTCGTTCAGAATGTCCGCCATCTCGGTCGTGTGTCCGGGGACCGCCGAATAGCGGATGCCCATCTCGGACAGGCGCGCGAAGCAGG
>CAYLPO010000316.1:0-2599 GCA_964385575.1 uncultured Lachnospiraceae bacterium
GGCATCGCCTACGTGCTAGACCGGAAGCTCGACCTCAATATGAAGATGAACAAAGACATTGCCGAGCTCTCGGAAGTCACCTAAAAGTACGACATCCAGGAGCTGAAGGACATCCTCTCCGACTTCATTGCCGAGACCGGCTCCGAAGGCGCGAAGAAGATCCTGGATCATTTCGAGGAAGAGCTTCCCTACTTTAAGAAGATCATTCCGCACGATTATAAGAAAATGCTGGCCGCGGTCAGCCGGTTCGAGGAGACCGGGATCTCGCGCGAAGCCGCGGAGCTGGAAGCGTTCCGCGCCATCTACAGCCCGAACAGAGAGTGAGGTGGATCATGGGAAAAGACACCGGATTTCTGGAGTATCAGAGACAGGACAATATCACCGTCGCGCCCGAAGAGCGCCTGAAGACGTTCGAGGAATTCCATGTGCCGCTCTCCGACGCGGAGCGCCACTGCCAGAGCGGCCGCTGCATGGACTGCGGAGCCCCGTTCTGCCAGTCCGGCATGACGCTGGCCGGCATGGTAACCGGCTGCCCGCTGCACAACCTGATCCCCGAGTGGAATCACGAGATCTGGCAGGGCAATCTCTCACTGGCACTGGCGCGCCTGCTGAAAACGAATAATTTCCCGGAGTTCACGGGCCGCGTCTGCCCGGCATTGTGCGAAAAAGCCTGCATCTTAGGGCAGGACGACCTGCCAGTGACCTCGCATGACAATGAGCTTTATATCATCGAGACGGCGTTCCGCGAGGGCCGCATGCAGCCGCGCATCCCGCGCATCCGCTCCGGCAAGCGCGTCGCGGTCGTAGGAAGCGGCCCTTCCGGCCTGGCTGCGGCTGACCGTCTGAACCACCGCGGACACCTCGTCACGGTCTTCGAGCGCGATGACCGCATCGGCGGCCTGCTGATGTACGGCATCCCGAATATGAAACTGGACAAAAAGGTGATCGCGCGCCGTCAGGCGCTGATGGAGGCGGAAGGCGTGACCTTCGTGACCGGCGCCGATGTCGGGCGAACCGTTTCCCCGGAGGATCTGCGCAGAGATTTCGATGCGGTCATACTCTGCTGCGGCGCCAAACAGGCCCGCACGCTGGACTGTGTGAAGGGCCAGGAGATCAAAGGCGTCTATCACGCGGTGGATTTCCTGAAGGCGACGACTGCCGCGCTGCTCGAAAACGATGAACGCTCCGCCGAGGGCTTCCGCGCGCGGAGTGGATGCCCGAGCGCAAAGGACAAGCATGTCGTGATCGTCGGCGGCGGTGATACGGGCAATGACTGCATCGGCACCGTGATGCGGCACGGCTGCAAGTCCGTGACCGCGATCGAGATGATGCCCGCCCCGCCCGTCGTGCGCGCAGCGTCTAATCCCTGGCCTCAGTGGCCGAAGATCCTGAAGACCGACTACGGCCATGAGGAAGCGGCCGCGGTCTTCGGAAGCGACCCGCGGATCTTCGAGACCACGGTTAAGAGCTGCACCGTAAACAAGAAAGGTGAGCTCAAAAAAGTTACGTTAGTTCGCGGCCGGTTCGAAGCCGGCAAGTGGATAGAGGACCCTGCGACAGAGCGGTCGACCCCCTGTGACCTGCTGCTGATCGCTGCCGGCTTCACCGGCTGTGAACCATATACTGCGGAGGCCTTCAGCCTCGCGCGCGGACCGCGCGGCACTGTCGCGACCGTCGAACCGGGCGGGCACGCGACCGCGCTTCCCGGCGTCTTTACCGCCGGAGACATGCGCCGCGGCCAGTCCCTGGTCGTCTGGGCCATCTCAGAGGGGCGCACCGCCGCAAAGGAGGTCGACGAGTATCTGATGGGGTATACGGCATTGTAAAGGCGAGCGCCCGGATCTGCTCCGGATCCGTCATCCCCAGTACGGAATAAACAGCTGATACAGAAACGCCACCCCGATGGACAGTACCAGCTCGATCACCAGCCCCTTCGGCTTCCGGATCAGGATGATCACACCGATCACCCAGCAGATGACCTCAGTCCAATGTGTGACGAAAAAGCCCTGCGTGATCAAAAACGCCTGCGAGAACAGGACCCCGAGGATCACGGCGGACAGAATGACCGCCAAGGGGCCTTCCCCGCGCGCATACCAGCACAGAGGCGCCAGGAAGATACTCGCGACGGCGAGTACGAGCCAGATCATCATGTAGGATACCGGCAGGAAGCCCAGTGCGACCTTGCAGTACACGTAGTACCCGGCCACCATGCCGATCAGAAACAAAAAGACATTCAGAGAGGCCCTTCGGGGCCTCTTTGAAAACACCGCGATCGCGGTCCCGAGCAGGATCCAGATCGCCAGCCTGCCGAAAAAGTTCACAATATCGATCCACTGCAGGATCCACGGGAGTTCATTGATCGCCGTGCCGTCGAGCCTCTTCTGCAGAACGCCAAGCAGCGCCCCGGCTACAAACAGCGCGACGGACACTGCGGCCGCCGCGCCTTTCGAATAATCGGTCCGGGGCTCCCGGACCCGATCCAGATAGTCTCTCAGTTTCATCTTCCGAAAAGCTCCGCTGTCTTCTTCATTCTCTCGCTGACTTCCACCCCGAACGGGCACCGGCTCTCGCACCCGCGGCAGCCGATGCAGTCGGACGC
>CAYLPO010000317.1:0-2597 GCA_964385575.1 uncultured Lachnospiraceae bacterium
TCGAAGACTGGACGCATAAGCGGTCGGTCGATGACCTCGCGGAGCGGATGATGCTGAACGTGGATAAGGTCTGGCTGCGCGTGGAAAATGACGCCGGGCCCACTGAGATCCTGGTACCGGTCACCGAGATGGCACCGGGAGATGTGGTCGTGGTGCGCGCCGGCGGCCTCATCCCGCTGGACGGGACCGTCGAGGACGGTGAGTGCGCGGTCGACCAGGCTTCGATGACCGGCGAGCATCTGCCCGTGCGGAAGACTGCCGGGAGCAGCGTGTATGCCGGAACGGTCGTGGACGAGGGAGAATGCGCGATCCGCGTCACGAAGGCGGTCGGCAGCGGCCGTTATGACCGCATCATCCGGATGATCGAGGATTCGGAGAAGCTGAAGTCCCAGACCGAGGCCCGTGCGACGCATCTGGCGGACCGACTCGTGCCGTTCAGTCTGGGCGGCGCCGGCCTGGCCTGGGCATTGACCGGAAATGTAAATAAAGCGCTCGCGGTCCTCATGGTCGATTACTCCTGCGCGCTGAAACTGGCGATGCCGGTCTCGGTCCTGTCCGCGATGCGCGAAGGCGGAGACCGCAGGATCTCCGTCAAAGGCGGCAAGTTCCTGGAGGCGGTCGCGGAAGCGGAGACCATCGTGTTCGATAAGACCGGGACATTGACCTATGCCAGTCCGAAAGTGACGGATGTCGTGCCGTTTGCGGGACGAGACGCAGACGAGATGCTTCGCCTGGCGGCTTGTCTGGAGGAGCATTTCCCGCACTCCATTGCGAACGCCGTCGTGGACGCGGCGCTGGAGAAAGGCCTGCGCCATGACGAGATCCACAGCAAGGTCGAGTATATCGTCGCGCACGGGATCGCCAGCATGGTCGGAGAGGAACGTGTGCTGATCGGAAGCTGGCACTTTATCTTCGAGGATGAGGGCGTCGCGATCCCTGAGGGCGAGAAGCATCTTCTGGAGGATCTGCCCGCGGAACAGTCGCTTCTGTACCTGGCGATCGGCGGGAAGCTCGCGGCGGTGCTGTGTATTGAGGATAAGGTCAAGGAAGAGGCGGCGGACATTGTACGCGGCCTGCATGAGCTGGGCTTTCAGCGCGTGGTCATGCTGACCGGGGACAGCCGCAGGACGGCGGAGACCGTGGCGTCCCGGCTCGGGATTGACGAGTTCCGCGCGGAAGTTCTGCCGGAGGACAAGGCTGCATTTATCCGTGAGGAGCATGCGGCCGGACGGAAGGTCATCATGGTGGGCGACGGGATCAATGACGCGCCCGCGCTCTCCGAGGCGGACGCAGGCATCGCAATTTCGGCGGGAGCGGCCATTGCCCGGGAGATTGCGGACATCACGATCCTGGAAGATGACCTGGCCTCGCTCCTGACATTGCGCAGGCTGAGTACGGCGCTGACGAAACGCATCAACTTCAACTATCGCTTTATCATGGGCTTTAACTCGCTCCTGATCCTGCTGGGGCTGATCGGGATCCTGCCGTCCGCGACGACGGCGCTGCTGCATAACGCCTCGACGCTCTTCATCGGGCTGCGGAGCATGCAGCCGCTGCTGACACAGAGTGAGACATAAGAGAGACGGTCGTTCATATTCTTTTGGAAAAAGGGGCGGTTTATCCGCCCTTTTTATTGTATAATAAATCCGATTTTGTATTTGATCACCAAGTAAGGAGGGACGACATGAAAAACAGGTCTTTATCCGCCCGGTTTCTCAGAACCGCTCCGGCTGTATTGTGCGCAGCGCTGATGGTCACGGGACTTGCCGGCTGTGTGCATGTTACGGTGAATACCACGGATGATGCTTCTGATACGGAAGAGCAGCTGATTGCGGACGATGATCCGATGGAAACGGACAGTATCGATCAGGTGCCGGATATCATGGGAGGCGGCGGCTCCGATGCGGTCAGCGCGGAGTTTTACGCATCGACGGACTATTATAAGGTCACGATGCCGACGGAATGGATTGATCGGACCGCAGTAGAAGAGATAGACGGAGCCCCGGCGGCGGAGCGCGGCGCAGAGGATATCGTCTCATTCTACAGTACAGCCTGCTGGGAGGCTGGCGAGGGCGGACATATTGCGACGATCGTCCTCTCCGAGGAACTCCCCGAGGCGCTGGAAATGATCCCCGGTGAAGTGATCGGCGTTCTGACCGAGGAAGCGAGCGGCCGCACGCTGAATGCATGGATCGAGTATCCGTCCGATGTTCAGTCGGGCCCCGACACGATGGATGAGTACGCGGAGCTCTCGGAGGGCCGCGGATCGCTTGCGGAAACGTTTGAGCCGGCAGAGGGATGGTCCCTGGAGCGCATGACGTTCGACGAGATCATGGCGGAATAAAAAACGGAATAAAAACGGAATAAATAAAGGAGGAACCTTATGAAGAATAAAAAAGCGATGTATAACCTCACATACGGCCTGTTTGTCCTGACCGCGAAGGACGGCGAGAAGGATAACGGCTGCATCGTGAACACGGTCGTGCAGGTGACCACCGAGCCGAACCGCATCACCGTGGCGGTGAATAAAAAGAACTACACGCATGACATGATCCTGAAGACCGGCGAGTTCAATGTCTCGATGCTCACCGAAAAGG
>CAYLPO010000318.1:0-1535 GCA_964385575.1 uncultured Lachnospiraceae bacterium
TCTGCATGTTCGTGAACTTCCCGACCATCTCGTCGTAGCGTCCGCCGCCGCCGCAAGAGCTCGCAAGCCCCTCGATCTCGACCTCAAAGATGGTCCCGGTGTAGTAGCTCATACCGCGCACCAGCGTGGGATCGAACATCAGCTCGCAGGGGACGCTCAGGCATGCGCCGACACCCGCCGTGATCTCCTTCAGGTTCTGCACGGCCGCCTGGCCCTTCTCGTTCTCTTCTCCCAGGATCTCCGCGACTTTCGCGAGGCGGTCCTCCGACCCGTCCATGGCCGCGAACAGCCCCAGGTATTTCTCGATCACCGCCGCGTCATAGCCGTTCGCTGTCAGTTCCTCGCGGACGCCGTCGGTGCCGATCTTATCCATCTTGTCCAGCGTGATGAAGACCGCGTCATGGTCCTCATCCGCGAAGCCTGCCCACGCCGCCATGGCCTTCAGAAGCCGGCGGTCGTTCAGGTGGATCTTAAAGCCCTCGAAGCCGATCTTTCCGAGCACGGTCGTCGTCGCGAGCAGCAGCTCGATCTCGGCGATATTGCCCGCCTCGCCCAGAATATCGATATCGCACTGGTAGAACTGGCGGAAGCGTCCGCGCTGCGGCCGGTCCGCGCGCCACACGGGACCCACCTGCAGCGCCTTGAACGGCTTTGGCAGGTCGTTCGCGTGATTCGAGTAGAAGCGCACCAGCGGGACCGTCAGGTCATACCGCATGCCGGCGTCCACGAGGTCATCCGGCGTCTGCGCCTTCTCCAGGTTCAGCTTTTCGCCGCGCTTCATCACCTTAAAGATCAGCTTTTCATTGTCCCCGCCCTGCTTCGCGGTCAGGTTCTGGATACTCTCCATGGCTGGCGTCTCGATGGGCGTGAAGCCGAAACTCTTATACGTTTCCTTGATGAGCGAGATCAGGTAATCCCGGATCTCCATCTCCTCAGGCATGATATCTTTCATACCCGTGACCGGGGTCTTTGTCAGTGCCATCGTGCTCTCCTTACTTCAATAATTCCATACTGCAGCACAGCGTTCCGTCCTGGTTCAAAAGCTGCAGGAACGAGCGGTCCTCCTGCTCGCAGACCGAGGTCGTGATCTGGTCGCCCACGAACGCCTGCGCCTTATACTCGATGCGGATCTGCTTCGGGTAAAGCTTATGCCCCACAGCCTCCTCGGCCACGTCCATGAACCGGCTGTTGTTCACATGTCCGTTCGCATCCAGAAAACGGTTCGTGATCTTCACCGGCTCGAGCGCCGTGAAGCCCTCCTTCGGAACGCGGATCTTCCGGGGCGCGTAATCCATCTCGAGCCGCTCCGGCTCCGGCTGAAAGTCCAGAATGGCATCCTCTTCCTCCTGAAGGTTCGCGGGATGCCCGGTCTTCATGTTCGTCCAGGTCCAGAGGCTGAACGACTTCGCGATGATCTCGCCCGACTCGTCCGTGATGAAATGGTTCCGGTGCGCGTACAGGCGGTCCCAGCCCACGCCCATGGTCGAGACCTTCAGTCGCTCAAACGCCTTCGGGTAGCGGTCCACGACGACCTG
>CAYLPO010000318.1:1545-2597 GCA_964385575.1 uncultured Lachnospiraceae bacterium
CGGGGGAGGGCTCGTTGGATTGGGAATACTGCTCCTTGCCCTGCAGGGAAAGTACACAACAGGCCCAGGAAATCAACACAGTTCTAATGATCTCTCTCACTTGACCCTTCTAGCGTGACGGTGTCACATGGCAACAAATGTACAATAAACTTCACTCCATCTTCAGCTCCTTGCTGACAGGTTTTGATTCGTGGTACACGCCGCGGCCTACATCCTGCGCGTGGAAAAAGCAGCACTCATTCAGATAATCCAGGATGCCGCCGATGTCGGCGCGGCCGTCATTGCCCACCTTCTCAAAGCTCACCCGGGTGTCATACGAATAGATCATGAAAACAGTCTCTTCTTTCTTTCGGTCATCTCATCAAGGCGCTCCAGATACAGCGCAGGGTCCTTGACGTTGTCAGCGCGTTCTATCTTACCACTGTTTAACACAACTTTCGAGATAGTTCCTGCACCGATTGCGGCAATACTCTCTTTTTCTTCCATCATCAAGATGTTATAGAGGCCTTCAAAGCCCGGCTTCGCAAATCCCACGTTCTCAAGGTTCCCCGCCATGTTCTTCTGACGGTAGAGATAGTAGGGCCGCATGCCCATCCCGCGGGCAATGCCGGACGCCTCGCGCATCATGGCCTCGGTGCCGGAGACCGTCGCGGGCGTGTAGCCGTGGTTCGCCTCCTCCAGATTCAGGCGCGATGCGCGCTTCAGTGCCAGCGAGTGCACGGTCAATGCCTCAGGTGCCAGCTCTGCGATCTCCTCGCAGGTGCGGCGTACATCGTCCGCGGTCTCCTCAGGCAGTCCCAGGATGATATCCATATTGATGTGGGAAAAGCCCTCCGCGCGGGCCATCAAAAACGCCTCGCGGACCTGCTCCACCGTGTGCTTCCGGCCGATCAGGTCGAGCGTTTTCTGCTTCATGGACTGCGGGTTGATGGAGAGGCGTGTCACGCCGTGGTCTTTCAAAACGCGCAGCTTCTCCGGCGTGACCGTGTCAGGCCGGTCCGCCTCGACGCAGAATTCACGGAGCGAACCTTCAGTCATGCGATCCGCGATAT
>CAYLPO010000319.1:0-2592 GCA_964385575.1 uncultured Lachnospiraceae bacterium
CGCATCCGGAGAATTATCAGGATCTGGTCGTGCGTGTGGCGGGCTTCTCGGCGTACTTCGTCGAGGTGTTTAAGGAGTCTCAGGACGATCTGATCCGCAGGACCGAAATGAATATGTGATAACAGCCGGACGAATGTGCGGGGCGGATCGCGGGAGCGCGAAGCGCGTAGCGATCTGAAGTTATCACCGCAATAATTTCATAACCCATATCTCCGGGGGCGTTGGTGTTTTTTACAAACCATGCCCCCGGATACTGTGAACGGTTTTCTTGTTTAGAAAATAACAGACATCTATAATGAGAGGGCGGGCCAAATGCACCTGCCTCGGGCGGCATTGCCCATAAAACGCTTATACATCATTGTTTAATGAGGAGGTAAATACTATGTACGAATGGAGTCCGGTGACCGATCGTATCGAGAGCATTCATAAGAAAGTGCGCGATCGTGTCATCCAGGTCGATACCGAGAGAGGCCTTCTGGCGACCGAAGCCGACAAGGCGAACCAGCACGTGATCCCCATCATCCGCCGTGCGCGCATCCTGCGCCACCAGCTGGAGAACATGACGATCCGCGTGGAAGACGACGAGCTGATGGTCGGCAACACCGCCACCACGTTCTGCGGCGCGGGCCTGACCCCGGAGTGGAACGGTGCCGGCTGGGCGCTTCCCATGATCAAGATGGGCGTTTACACCCTGAAGGATGACGGTTTTTATCATAATCCCGAAGACGAGGATCTCGACATCATCGTGGATCCCGCGGATGTCCCGAAGCTCGAGGAGATCGATGCGTGGTGGTCGCAGGGCCGCACCATCACCTCGACCGCGAACGCCTGGGTGCCGGACGGCTACGAGGAGTTCTGCGACATGTGCGTGTCCGCGAACAAGAACGTGCACCAGCCCGTCATGATGCTGGCCGCCGGTCACATGACCCCCGGTTATCAGCGCATCCTGACCGTGGGCTATAAGGCCCTTCGCGATCAGGCGCAGGCGTGGCTTGACGCCCACAGAAACAACATCATGGGCGATGACATGCGCAGCTACCTGTTCTACACCGCGATCACCGAGGTCTGCGACGGCGCGATGTGCATGATCCACCGCTATGCCGCGAAGGCTGCCGAGAAGGCTGCGGAGTGCACGGACGCGAAGAGAAAGGCTGAGCTGGAGACCATGGCCGCGAACCTGGACTGGATCGCGGAGAACCCGGTCAAGACCTACTGGCAGGCGCTGCAGGCGGCCATCCTCTATAAGCTGATGATCAACATCGAGAATCACCCGGCCGTTTCCATGGGCCGTGTGGACCAGTATTGCTGGCCGTACCTGCAGAAGGAACTGGCCGCCGGCACGATCGATCACGCGTTCGCGCAGGAGCTGACCGACTCGTTCTTCCTGAAGCTGAACTGCTTCTATGCTCCGGGCCCGAAGGATCTGATGAAGACCACCGGCGTGGGCAACACCTATCAGCACACCACCATCGGCGGCGTGGATCCGGAGACCGGTCTGGACGCGACGAACGACATCACCTACATGATCCTGCAGTCGCTGGCGCGCCTGTCCCTGCATGATCCGACCATCTCGTTCCGTGTCAATAAGGACACCCCGGACGATCTGTGGGAGATGGCTCTGCAGGCAAACGTGATCGTCGGCGGTCTGCCGCTGATCCAGAACGACGAAGTGATCATCCCGAACTGCCAGAAGCATCTGGGCTTCTCGCTGTATGACGCGAGAAACTACGCGATCATCGGCTGCCAGGAGATCACCGGCTCGGGCTGCGACTATTCGCAGGCGAACGGCATTGCCCCGCCTTACGCGTCGATCCACTATTCGGCGACGCTGGTCACCGCGCTGAACGACGGTCTGAACCCGTTCACCGGCAAGCAGTGCGCGATCCACACCGGATATCTGTACGAGATGCAGAATATCGAGGAGGTCAAGAAGGCCTGGGCGACGCTGGCCGAGTACTTCATGAAGTGTCAGGTCTCCATCGGAAACTACGCCGAGTACCTGGCCGAGACCTGGGCCCCCATCCCCTGCATGTCGCTGTCGGTCGAGGGCTGCATGGAGAAGGGTCTGGACTGCACCTGGGGCGGCGCGAAGTACACCTCCGCGGGCGGCACCGGCACGGGCCTGGCGACCGTGGCGGACTCCCTGTCCACCATCGAGTACATGTGCTTCGACAAGAAGCTGTGCACCACGCGCGAGCTGTATGACGCCTACATGGCGAACTGGGAAGGTTATGAGGAGCTGCGTCAGCAGATCATTGCCGAGGTGCCGCACTTCGGCAACCAGGATCCGTATGCGGACCGCTTCATGACCTACGTGATCGACACGTACTTTGACACTTGCGAGGCCTGCAGCGGCAGACACTTCAGCCACTTCAAGGCCGGCCTGTACGGCGCTTCCGACCACGTCAACCAGGGCTACACCGCATGGGCGACCCCGGACGGCAGAAAGACCGGCGAGCCGATCGCGGATGCGACCAGCCCGGCTCAGGGACGCGACAAGAACGGCCCTACCGCGGTGCTGAATTCGGCGAACTGCTACGATCAGGGCAAGTTCCTGGACGGCGTGTCGCTGAACATCCGGATCCATCCGAC
>CAYLPO010000320.1:0-2580 GCA_964385575.1 uncultured Lachnospiraceae bacterium
GGCAATGCATACACCGCGCGGCGGACATTGAACTGCGACCATGAGCGTCATGCCGACACGCACGAAAAAGAACAGACCGAAATCATGATCTCCTTATCATGATTTCGAACGAAGGGGAGCGGGAAATCCATCAAAGATTTCCCGCTCCCTCTGAGTGGTGCCTGTTCTTTTTCCTGTGTTGGAGGTATAGACGCTCAGAGAGCAGTGAACCGGTCTGCCGTGTGGTGTATGCAGTGCCCCCCAAGGCCTCATCTGTTAGATGTCAAAGACTCAGCTCTGCAGCATCACCCGCGTAAAGAACTCTGTCGCCTTCGCCACCTCCTCCAGCCTTATCCGCTCATTATTCCCGTGGATCGACCCGCGTTCTTCCTTCGTCATGTACATCGCGGAGAACTTATAGACCTTCTTCGAGTAATCCCGGTAGTGTCTGCTGTCCGAGCACTGCATCATTAGGTACGGCGCCACGATGGCCCCTTCCCAGGTCCCCGCGACCGCTGCCGCCACGCGGTCCCAGCCGTCGCAGTCCGTCGGCGAGATGGGGCTCGGGTCGCATGCGTAGTCGCCTAAGACTTTCAGCTGCACCGCGTCATTGCCGATGCGCGCCTTAAGAGCGGAGAGGACCGACTCGATGGTCTCGCCCGGATTAATCCGGATGTTCGAGACCACAGACGCCGAGGGCGGAATCACGTTCGGGGCCTTCGACCCCTGCATCTGTGTAAATGCGACGGTCGTCCGCATCATCGCGGAGAGCTCCCCACCGGTCTTCTTTGTCAGATTTGCGAGCAGTCCCTTGAAACACCACAGGTTCGCGAAGATGATCTTCATCCCGAACCCTGCGTGGCGTCCCAGCGTGTCGAACATCTTCACGACGGGCTCGGATAGGTACGCGTCCATGGGCTTGGCCTCGACGTCCGCGACCGCTTTCGAGAGGATCCCGACCGGCGTGTGCGCCTTCGGTGCGGAAGCGTGTCCGCCTTGGGAAGCCACGGAGTACTCGACGTTCATCAGGCCCTTCTCGGCAATGCCGATCAGCGCGCACCGTTCCTTCACCCCGGGGAACACGTCCTCGACCACGGCGCCGCCTTCATCCACGACCATGGAAAGTTCCACCCCGTGCTCGCGGAAGTATTCGACCGCGCGCGTGGCGCCGGGCCCGTTCACTTCCTCTTGTCCGGAGAAGGCCATATAGATGTCCTCCTTCGGCACGAAGCCCTGACCGATCAGCGTGTTCGCCGCGGTCAGAATGCCGTTGAACGTGACCTTCGTGTCCAACGTTCCGCGGCCCCAGAGCACACCGTCCTCGATGATCCCCGCGAATGCGGGCTTCTCCCAGTTTTCCTCCTCGACCGGCACGACGTCATAATGCGCCATCAGAACGGAAGCGCGGGCATCCGACTGCCCCTTCCAGCGGAACAGCAGCTCGCGGTCCGGGAGCTCCGTGTATTCGCAGTGCTCGAACACGTTCGGGTAAAGTTCCGGGAGCATGCGCACCAGCTTTTCGAACTCGGCGTCGTCCTCCAGACTGTGGTCCTCGTAGGATTCGGTGCGGCACTGGACCAGCTTCTGCAGGTTCGAGACTGCGGCCTCCGCGTCCACAGCCACGTCGCCGGTGTGCGGGGCAATGCCGGCCTTCGGCTGAAACGCGGCCGCCCGTCCCACCAGCACCAGCAGGAACACGACGATGACGGCAATGATGATCAAAACGATGATAGCGATCCCTGACATAGCGGTCACCCTAAGAAACCTTTCTTATACATGATCCGCGCCTCGATCAGCGTGATGATGACGCAGACCGGCACCATGATGCCGACCGTGCCCGAATTCAGCGCGGGCACGAAGATGAACAGCAGAATCATCAAAATCAGAGGGAAGATCGTGATTTTCACGTTCTTCGCGATAAAGACGATCGCCAGACCGCCGAACAGCGCGGGCACCAGCTGCGCGAACGCGGGCGCAAGCACCGGGCTTTCAAGCACCGGGGTCAGCGGCACGATCAGGATGACGCCGATAATAATGATCACGGTCGTGACGATGGAAGAGATCGCGATCGCCATCGTGGAGATGACCTCGCCCTCCTCGCTGTTCGCCTTCACGCCGGCCTGTTCCATGGCGTTCAGGGCGCAGGGAAGTTTCAGGTTCGAGATATTGCCCGTGATAAAGCTCAGATAGGCGCCGCCCGGGCCCAGCATCGGGAAGTAGGTGAAGACCTCGATGATGCCCACGATCCAGTACATGGGCGCAGTCGCGATCAGACCCAGCAGCAGCGCGCGGGTGTCGGGCTTCGTCTTGAAAATGGCGCACTCCAGGAACGGAATGCCGATCAGAATGACAGCCATGATCGCGCACCAGACGCGGCCGTTAAAATGGACACTGTCCATGTAGCTTCTTTCTTTTTTCATAACGGCACCTCCTTAGCCCAGCCACGCGGTCAGCGGGATCGCGCAGGCCATGCCGCCGATCAGGCTGATGGGGAGCGCGTAGTCATTGATCCAGCCCCAGTTCGTCTTTTTCTTAATGGCTCCGCAGTGATCGGCATCTGATCAGCAACGACATCAGCGTGCTCTGTTCCTATGGCTTCGA
>CAYLPO010000321.1:0-2193 GCA_964385575.1 uncultured Lachnospiraceae bacterium
TACTTTGGCAACTCGGGAATTCTTTTTCATCATGATGATAAACTCCTTGTCCAATCAGTATTGTTTGAAAAATGCTTTAACTTTCTCTGCCACGGGCACGGGGGCCTCCAGCAGGATCATGTGGGAGGTGCCGGGGAATCCTTCTGCCACTTCCACCGGTGCACTCGAGTGCTCGCGGACGTAGTCCACGGCTTCCGTCGTGCAGATCGGCGTTTCCGGGAGGATGTGCAACAGGGGAACGGTGATCTTTTCCACCACGGGCCGGCTGTCCGTGCGGAATACGGAATACCATAGCCCGGCGGCAGTGAAGGCATCGCACTCGCAGCTCTCTCTGCAGGTGAGCACCATTCCGTGCTCCGCTTCCGGCGGAAGAGATTTCAGTGCGGGCATCATCAGTTCTTTCGTGACCACCCAGTTCTCCTCGTCACGCTCATGGAAGTAGAGATCCATGTCATTCAGGAAATCCTCGTCGGTCCATTCGCCGCGGCCGAGGCCGCCTTTCCAGTCGTGGTTTCTGGCACAGGGGGTCATGTCCGCGATAACGATGCGGCTGAGCCGCTCGCATCCGAACTGGCCGACATAACTGTAGATCGTGGCGCCGCCCAGGGAGTGTCCGATGAGCGTCACGTCGCGAAGGTCCAGATACTCCAGCAGCTCCCGGACATCCTGTGCAAGGGTCTTCAGGTTCATGTGCAGTCCCACGTGATCGGATCCGCCGTGACCGCGAAGATCCATGGTGACACAGCGGTAGTCGCCGAGAAATTCCCGGACGAAGCTCTCCATCTTGCGGTGGGAGGCGGTAACACCGTGGAGGAACAGAAGAGTCTGTCCCTTGCCCCGGTCTTCATAATAGATCTGAGTTCCGTCCTGCATCATTAAATGCGGCATGATAAACGCTCCTTTCCGTTAATAAAATCAGAGTTACGATGCGGTGAAGCCCGCATCGGCGGAAACGACGGCGCCGTTGACGATGGAGGCGTCATCCGAGGACAGATACATGATCACGTCTGCGATCTCCTCGGGCTGTGCGATGCGGATCATGGTGGAACATACGCTGTTGCTCATGGCAAAGCCTTCCGGCTCATTGATGGCTGCGATCTCCGCGGAGCAGAGATAGGTGTCGACACCGCCGGGCATGACCAGATTGCAGCGGATGCCCTGACGGGCGTAATAGTAGGCGGTGCTCTTGGTCAGACCCACGAGACCGTGCTTGGATGCGGTGTAGGCAACGCCGCCGATCATGCCGCGCATGGAGGCGACGGAACCCACGTTCACGATGCTGCCGGCACCGGCCTTCAGCATGGAGGGCAGCGCCTTGCGCATGGTCATGAAGGGGGCGGTGAGGTTCAGCGCCATGATGGAATCCCAGGTCTCATTGGAGGTGTTTTCCGTCATATACAGAAGATCCGAGGTCCCGGCGTTGTTCACCAGGATATCGATGCGTCCGTATTTCTCCAGAGCCGTCTCGATGAAACGGTCCACATCGGCCTCCACCGTGACGTCGCCCACCACGGGGACGAACACGCCGCCGGCCTCCTCGATCTCCTGACGCAGGGTCTCCTGCAGGTTCCCTCTCCGGGCGATGCCCAGGACGGTGGCGCCTTCCTGTGCGTATTTCTTTGCAGCCGCTCTTCCGACGCCGGCGCTGGTGCCGGTGATCAGTACGACTTTGTCTTCAAATCTGCTCATGGTTCTCCTCCTTTAATTCAGCATTTCGTGTGATCGTCGCGGAACGAGCGGCGATCGATATTGACATATTCCTTCAGCGCCTCCGGCTGGGAGGCAGCTTTTTCCTCTTCGGGGACGATGGGGAAGATCCGGCCTTCCGGGGACTCCTGGATCATGTGCGCCACCGCCTGCAGCGCCCGGTACTCCGGTCTGGAGTGGATGTCCGCATCCCGGATGCGGGGCATCATGGGCTCATACACGGCAGGGAAGAGCTCGAAGTTCTCCTCGATCTCCGGATGGGCGTCGAGGAACCGGTCCCATTCGTTTGCCGCCATGTAGCAGTTGGAGATCTGGCAGACCATGTTGTAGTCGGCATACTCCGGAGGCGGTGTGTTGGCGGGCATCTGATGCTCGGGATGCCAGTCCAGGAAATGGATGGCGTGGAAGCCGGGCATGCTCAGCATCTCCCGCAGTTTTTCTTCCGTGAAGTAGTCCCTGGGATCGCCCTTGCCGGGACGGCCCTTC
>CAYLPO010000321.1:2203-2579 GCA_964385575.1 uncultured Lachnospiraceae bacterium
ATACCGCCTTGTCGCCCTTGTAGTCGGCGTATTCCGCCCAGTGGGCGGTGCCCCACAGGGGATTCCAGTGGGTCTCGTAGAAATCGCCGCCCAGGGTGGTGGCGATGCGCATCCGCCAGGTGAAGGAATCCTTCACGTGCCAGCGGTTGCAGTAGTCGCGGTCCATGACCTCATAGATCGTGAGCACGCGGCGCTGGGTATCGGCGTTGCGCGGCTGATACCGGGACAGTTCGAACCGCTGGCAGGCCAGGCAGGCGCTGTTGGTCAGCTCGTCGCTGACATGGCACCAGGTGTACCAGAAGTTCATCTCTTCGTATTTCTGCTCGGAAATGGCGTTGGCGTAGACCATCATCAGACTTTCCTTAACGTTGCTTCC
>CAYLPO010000322.1:0-2568 GCA_964385575.1 uncultured Lachnospiraceae bacterium
CGGCGCGGAGTATGACGAGCTGATGGCTGCTGTCGCTGAGGTCGAGGATCAGATTCCGAACATCTCCATGGCTGAGCCGCTGCTGGGCGAGGTCGGAGCGGATGCGACCGTGATCAATGCCGATAAGCAGGCTGTGGCTGAGGCCGTCGTGGCCGAGGCTGTGGCGACCGCCGGCTTTGACAGCCTGCAGGCTGCCGCCGACGAGAGCACCGCTTTCGTGTTCATGGGTCATGGTACCTCCCATGTTGCGAATGTGACCTACGATCAGATGCAGGCGCAGATGGATGCTCTGGGCTATGACAATGTCTTCATCGGCACCGTCGAGGGTGAGCCCGAGGACACCGAGTGCAGCGTCGTCATCGATGCCATCCATGAGGCAGGTTACGAGAACGTCATCCTGAGACCTCTGATGGTCGTCGCAGGTGACCATGCGAACAACGACATGGCGGATCCCGAGGATCCTGAGTCCTGGATCAGCCAGTTCACCGCTTCCGGTTACTTCGAGAACATCGACACCCAGATCGCCGGCCTTGGCCGTATCCCGGCTGTCGAGGACATCTATGTGGCGCATACCGCTGCTGTGATGCAGTAATCGAAACGAAACATTTTATAAAGTGCATACGCACTTTGCCCTTGCGTGATCCGTTCACGCAGAAAGAACTGTAAGATGCGTATCAGGAGATCACTGATTTCAATTCTTCTCGCAGCAGCCATGGCCTCCGCGGTCATGGCTGGCTGCGGTTCTTCGTCTTCGGGCGGAGATGCTGCGGAGACTCCCGCGGCGGATACGGCAGCCACCGAAACGCCGGCGGCAGCAGAGACGGCAGAAGCCATACAGCCTGCGGCGAGCGCCCTCGAGGACGGGGAATATGTCGCGACATTCCAGACCGGCAGCACCATGTTCTACGTGAACGAAGCTGATCACGGTACCGGTATCCTTACCGTGGAAGACGGTCGGATGACCATCCATATCCGTCTGGTCTCGCAGAGCATCGTGAACCTCTATCCCGGTACGAAAGACGAGGCGCAGGCCGAAGGCGCAGCTCTGCTGGAGCCGACCGTAGAGACCGTGACCTACGACGACGGCATGACCGATGAGGTCAATGCCTATGATGTCCCGGTCCCTTATCTGGACGAGCCGTTTCCGGTATCGATCATCGGTACGCACGGAAACTGGTATGAGCATCAGGTGACCGTGTCGATTGTTGAAGATGCACAAAGTGCGGGTGGTGCAAGCGGTGAAGACACCGCGGCAGACGGTACAGTCGTGACCGTGCCGGATGCATCGGTTACATCGGTATCGGAGCTTGCAGACGGCACTTATGAGATCGCGGTCGCTCTCGCGGGCGGAAGCGGCAGAGCATCCGTCACTTCCCCCACGACCCTGACGGTAGAAAACGGTGCAGGGACCGCGGTCATCGAGTGGGACAGCCCGAATTACGACTACATGGTCGTGAACGGTGAAACCTATTATCCGGTCAATGACGGCGGAAATTCCGTCTTTGAGATACCGGTCGATGTATTCGGCGAACCCATGGATGTGGTCGGAGACACGACCGCTATGAGCCAGCCCCATGAGATCGATTACACACTGACCTTTACGGTCGGTTAATATCCCGGGATCGGGTGGAATAATTTCCGTCCCCGGCTGTTTTCCCTCTCCGAAAACGGTCGGGGACTTTTCGAACCTGGGGGTTTTGCAGTCTGTGAATGCTCCGGACCTGTGGTAAAATGAACCGGTGTGTCAACAGACAAAGAGGATGCATGCAGGAGATCATGAGATGAGAAAGAACATTCTGGCCGCAGTGATGGCGGCCGTGACATTGTCCGCGGCACTGGTGTTCTGCGCCTGCGGGAATGCGGGCGGAGCGGCAAATGACGCGGCAGGCGAGACCGCTGCGGAAGCCGGCGGCGGTCTGGACGATGCAGGAGCTTCAGGCGGCAATGTCTCTGGCGGCGTAGCCGCCGGGGATCCGCAGTCGATCAGCAGCGAACTGGTCTGGACGGAGAGCATGGAGCTCGAATATGCGGACTGCTTTACTGTGGACCGCTATGAGGACGGGTTCGCGCTGATCACGATCCAGGACGCCGACCGCTATCTGCTGGTGCCGGAAGGTGCGGAAGCGCCCGCGGACCTGCCTTCGGATGTCATGATCATCCACGGCCCTGCGCAGAATGTCTATGTGGCCGGAACCGCGGATATGGATTATTTCCTGGCCATGTCCGCCATGGACTGCGTCGGTTTTACTTCCCTGGAGGCAGATGAGTGGTATCTGCCCGAGGTGCCGGAACTGCTGGAGAGCGGAGTCATTCTTTTTGCGGGTAAGTATTCCGCGCCGGATTACGAGATGCTCCTGGGTGAGGCATGTGATCTGATCATCGAAAACACCATGATCCTGCACAGCCCGGCCATTCTTGAACAGCTGCGTGATCTCGGGTTCCCCACGCTGATCGACTATTCGAGCTATGAGAATGATATCCGCGGCCGCATGGAATGGATCAAACTCTACGGACTTCTGACCGGCCATGAGCAGGAGGCGGAAGCTGCCTATGAGGCGCAGGCGGCCG
>CAYLPO010000323.1:0-2559 GCA_964385575.1 uncultured Lachnospiraceae bacterium
TTAACATCCAGTTGGCGCCCATCCCGCTGCCCGAGCTGAAGGCCGAGATCGACTGCTGGAAGGCGGAAAAGACCGAGGTCGCGGCGGTGGTTGCGTATTGCCGTGAGAACATGAACTGTGAGATCGCGGATGATCTGCTGGAGAATGTCGCGGCACTGAAAGTCGCCATGAAGTCGCTGGCGGAGAAGTACGGCTGCAGCGCCATCGCCATCCAGTGTTGGAACGCGCTGCAGGATGTGATCGGGATCATGCCTTGCGCCGCGAATTCGCTGCTGATCGAGGAGGGCATCCCGGTGGTCTGCGAGACCGATATCCACGGTGCCATCACGCAGCTGATCACCGAGGCTGCCGCCATGAACGAGCGCCGCGGCATGTTCGCGGACTGGACCGTGCGCCATCCGGATAACGAGAACGGCGAGCTGCTGCAGCATTGCGGCCCGTGGCCCATCTCGGTCGCGCGTGAGAAGCCCACGATCTGCGTGCCGGTGGCTTTTGACCATAACGGCGCAGTCTCCGCGGAGGCTGAGCACGGCCCCATGACCTTGGTCCGTTTCGACGGGGACAACGGCGAGTATTCGATCCTTCTCGGCCACGCGAAGGGCATCGACGGCCCTTACACGAAGGGCACCTACGTCTGGGTCGAGGTCGCGAACCTGAAGCGCCTGGAGGCGAAGATCGTCGAGGGCCCGTATATCCACCACTGCGTGGCCATCCACGGCGACGTCGTGCCGGTGATCTATGAAGCCTGCAAGTACCTGGGGGTGACGCCGGATCTGTATGATCCCATCGAGGAGCAGGTGAAGGCGTATCTGCGCGGGGAGGACGTGACGTTCTGAGGAAACCATAATGGCGAAGATGCTGAGTGAAAAAAAGAAACCCATGTGGAAGCAGTTCTTCAAGGTGCTGCTCCGCGTGGTGATCGTGCTGGTGATCTGTTTTGCGGCGTTGCTGCTGATCCTGACCATCACGGAGTATAAGCCCGAGGACGTCGAGGAGGTCACCATCGAGGGCGAGGCTTCCGCGAAAGCCCCAGTCCCCGGGGAACCGCTGACCATCCTGACCTGGAACACCGGCTACGGCGGCCTGGGCGATGACGCGGATTTCTTCCTGGACGGCGGGCATCATGTCCGCGCGGAGAAGCAGGACCGCGTGTATGAGAACCTGGAGGCCATGCTGCAGCAGGTTCTGGCCATCGATCCGGATATCGTGCTGCTGCAGGAGCTGGATATCAACTCGACCCGCTCGTACAACACGAACCAGCTGCACGGCTGGCAGGACGGCCTGCAGGGGTATGAGAGCACGTTCGGAACGAATTACCGGACGCTGTTCGTGCCGTATCCGCTGCCGCCCATCGGCCGCGTGGACGCGGGCATCATGACGTTTTCCAGGTTTGAGATCAGCGAGGCGCAGCGCATCCAGCTGCCGTGCCCGTTTTCCTGGCCCATCCGGCTTGTGAACCTGAAGCGATGCCTGGTGGTGAACCGGATTCCGCTCGAGGGAACCGAGAAGGAACTCGTGGTCATCAATCTCCACCTGGAGGCGTATGATGACGACGAGGAGAAGATTGCCCAGATGGCCATGCTTCGCGAGATTTTGGAGGCCGAGGCCGCCGCGGGGAATTACGTGATCGCGGGCGGTGACTTTAACCAGACCTTCTCAAGCGTCGACCTGACGAACTATCCGACGTATGAGGGCAGATGGACGTCCTACATCATTGACGAGAGCGAGTTCGGACACGGCTGGCAGTTCGTGATGGATGACGCGCTGCCGTCCTGCCGTTCACTGGATCAGCCGCTTCTGGGAGCGGATCTGTCGCAGTTCCAGTTCTATGTGATCGACGGTTTTATCGTCTCCGGGAACATTCAGATCGACCGCGCGGAGACGCAGGATCTGGGTTTCGTGAACACGGATCATAACCCGGTACTGATGGAGGTCACGCTGCTGCCGGAAAACTAAGCTGATTCCGTGTACGAAACCGTGCACGAATGTTGGAGGTGTTTATGAAAGTTGCGGACAATGCACTGGACCGCGTACTGCGGATCATCGGCCTTGCGGCACTGGCAGCCGTGACGATCTTCGTGGTCGTCCGGTGGCAGCAGATCCCGGATTCCGTGCCGTCGCATTATAACATCATGGGTGAGGTCGACGCGTGGTCGCGCAAGAGCATCATCCTGTTTCCGGTGGGCATGGGATGGTTTGTCTATGTCATGATGACCGTGCTGGGTTCTCTGCCGCAGGCTTGGAATACAGGTGTGCGCGTCACGACCGGAAACCGCTACATCGTGTTCCGGATTCTGAAGACCATGATCCTGATCCTGAATACTATCATTTCGGTGTTTATGGCTTATATGGCCTTCACCATGGCGCGGACGCAGCCGCTGGGGCCGGCCGCACTGATCCTGTTTCTGATCGGGGTCGTGCTGACGACCGTGGTGTGCATCGCGCTGTTGTTCAGGAACCGTTAAATGCGCCGGTCCGGAGGCGGGCCGGGATTTATGAATCATGGAGCGCCAGTTCCACTTCACAAATATCTTCCCAGTTATAGAACTCGGTTGAACT
>CAYLPO010000324.1:0-2554 GCA_964385575.1 uncultured Lachnospiraceae bacterium
ACAGCTCTACTATAATATGATATTTTTTTCAACTCTTCAACAAAAAAATGAAATTTTTCGAAATTAAATGTAGTCTGCGCCACAATGCAGACTTTTGCACCTTCCGGAAGCTTCAGCTTTTGAATATCTTCGATGTCATTGACTACGGAATACGGGCCGTTCACCCAGCCGGTGATGCCCAGCACCTCCGGATGGTCCGGATCCCCGATCACGATCACATATTCCCCGTTTTCGGATGCCTTACGGACAGTATCATGGATTTTTGAGACAAACGGGCAGGTCGCATCGATGATCTCAAAGCCGCGCGAACGAAGCATTTCGAGCGTCATTCTGTCCACACCGTGCGAACGGATGATCATCTTTCCGGGTCCGTAACCATCTTTACTCGCGATCCGGTCCAGATCTTCCGGTCCGATCGGTTCGACCCCCTTCGCCCGCAGGTCGTCCACGACCTCTTCATTGTGAATGATGGGGCCAAAAGTGTAGATCGGGCAGCGTTTCCGGGCAGGATCCTCTGCCGCGCGGGCATCTTCCTTCGCAATCTCGGAGTAAACGGTATCGACCGCACGTTTCACGCCAAAGCAGAACCCGGCCGTCTTCGCGATCTCAACGCTCATTCGTTTTCCTCCGCATTCAGGCGGCCTTCGTAAATAGCCGTAATGCAGCGTGTCACCTCTTCGATCCCCATACCGGTCGTATCGACCAGCACAGCGTCATCTGCCTGCTTCAGCGGCGAGATCTCACGATTCATATCGCGCTCATCGCGCTCACGGATCTCGATCTCGATCTCATCCACGGTGCGGATGATGCCTTTTTCGGCAAGCTCTCCCACGCGTCTTTCCGCGCGGACGCGCGCGTCCGCCGTCAGATAGATCTTCAGGAAAGCGTCCGGAATCACGACCGTACCGATATCACGGCCGTCCATCACGACGTCGTTCGTACGGGCGATCTCCTGCTGCAGCTCGACTAACCGAGCGCGCACGGCTCCGTAGGTACTGACTTTGCTGGCGGCATCACCGATCTCGTTCTGCCGGATGGTCTGTGTGACGTCCTCCTTGCCCAGAAAGATCTTCTGCTCTCCGTCCGAACAGACGGGGCGGATCATCGGTTCCGAAACGTGAGCACCGACCGTCTCTTCATCCTGCAGATCCAGTCCGGCCCGCAGAAAATACAGCCCCATGGTCCGATACATGGCACCCGTATCCACATAGATGAGACCCTCTTTTGCCGCGACACGCTTTGCGACCGTACTTTTCCCGGCACCGGCAGGGCCGTCAATGGCAATGCTTCTGTTCTTCACGTCTCTCTGACCTCCGAAAAAGCCTCACATTCTCTCTGGCGCGGCAAACCCCAGGAGTCCGATTCCGCACGACAGGACCCGCCCTGTCAGCGTGATCAGGGCAATGTAAGAGCGTTTACGCTCCTCATCTTCCTCCGCAAGGATCTTGGTCTCATGATAGAAGCCGTTAAATACGTCGGAAAGCTCATACACATACTGGCAGATCTTATGCGGTGCCAGTTCACGGCAGGCCGTATCGACCGCCGGCGCAAACTCCGCCAGTTTCAACTGAAGGTCGCGCTCAGCCTGATTCCCGGCAGAGAGAATGTCATCCTTGCCGACTTTGACTGAGGTAAACCCGCAGGACACGAACTCTTCCGTGTCAGATCCGAAATACTTTCGAAGAATAGATCCGATGCGAACGATCGTGTAAAGAATATACGGGCCGGTATTTCCCTCAAACGAAGTAAACCGTTCGATATCAAAGATATAATCCTTGGTCGCCTGATTCGAGAGATCACCGTATTTGATTGCGGCAAGCGCGATCTTTTCAGCGGCTTCCTCGATCTCAGTCTCGGAAAGTCCGCGGTCACCCTGCTCATGCATCCGGGCACTCACCGCTTCCGCAACTTCATTTAACAGCACCTCCAGCCGCAGGACGCCGCCGTCACGCGTCTTGAAAGGAGATCCGTCTTTGCCGTTCATCGTGCCGAAACCCAGAAAATCCAACTGCGTCTCAGGGCGGACGATCCCGGTCTTTTTCGCGCAGCGGAATACCTGCTCGAAGTGCATGCTCTGGCGCTTGTCGACCACATA
Organism: uncultured Lachnospiraceae bacterium; assembly: GCA_964385575.1. Taxonomy (GTDB): domain Bacteria; phylum Bacillota; class Clostridia; order Lachnospirales; family Lachnospiraceae; genus RGIG5636. The sequence continues at coordinate 2,096 of CAYLPO010000324.1, forward strand.
GATGACACGGTCCGGATCATACAGTTTCCGGCGTTCCACCAGCGTTGCCAGATCCGTCGTGCTGTAAAGCGTGGCATTATCTGACTTCAGGATCATACACGGCGGGATCTCTTTGGTATCCGTCTCTTCCTTGACATCCACGACCAAGGCGCCTTCACTGATATGAGCGAACCCTTCATCCTTCAGGCGCTGCACCATATCCGGAATATACGGCTGCGCATCACTCTCCGCTTTCCAAAGATCAAAATCGACGTTCAGGCGGCCGTAATTCTTTTTCAGATCGGTGACCGAGACGTTCTTAATATGCTCCCAGAGCGCTCGATAGCCGCGGCGTCCCTGCTGAAGCTCAAACGTAGCCTGTTTGGCCTTTTCACGGAACTCCTCGTCGTTCTTGGATTTCGCATTGGCGGTCGGATAGATCTCTTCCAGCTCTCCGATCGTAAAAGGCGCTTCCTCGGG
>CAYLPO010000325.1:0-2549 GCA_964385575.1 uncultured Lachnospiraceae bacterium
ATATGGTCCTGGGCATCTACTACCTGACCCAGGAGCGCCCCGGCGTGACCGGCGAAGGAAAGTATTATAAGGATCTGAACGAGGCTATCCTGGCTCATGAGAACGGTCTGTGCGACCTGCACGCCCGCATCCATGTCCGCATGAAGGGCACCGATACCGAGGGCCATGAGGTCGTCCGCATCGTCACTTCGACGCTGGGCCGCTTCCTGTTCAATGAGATCCTGCCCCAGGATCTGGGCTATGTGGACCGCACCGTTCCCGGAAACGAGTGCGCGCTCGAAGTTGACTTCATGGTCGGCAAGAAGCAGCTGAAGCCCCTTCTGGAGAGCATCATCAACATCCACGGCACGTTCAAGACCGCCGAGGTCCTGGACGACATCAAGGCCATGGGTTACCACTATTCGACCATCGCGGCCATGACCGTATCCATCTCGGATATGATCATCCCCGAGACCAAGGACGAGATCCTGGACGCCGCGCAGGCGGAGGTCGATGAGATCGCGAAGAACTTCCGCCGCGGCCTGATCAATGAAGAGGAGCGCCACGAGGAAGTCATTTCCGTCTGGGAGACTGCGGATAAGAAGCTGCAGGAAGACCTGCTCGACGGCCTGGACGCCTATAACAACATCTTCATGATGGCGGACTCCGGCGCCCGTGGTTCGAACCAGCAGATCAAGCAGCTGGCCGGCATGCGAGGCCTGATGGCGGATACCACCGGTAAGACCATCGAGCTGCCTATCAAGTCGAACTTCCGTGAAGGTCTGGACGTTCTGGAGTACTTCATGTCCGCGCACGGCGCCAGAAAGGGTCTGTCCGATACCGCGCTGCGTACCGCAGACTCCGGTTACCTGACCCGCCGTCTGGTCGATGTCTCGCAGCACGTGATCATCCGTGAGGATGACTGCTGTGCCGAGGGCGAGGAGATCCCTTACATGGAGATCCGCGCGTTCCGCCTGCCCGTGAAGGGCCAGGACGGCAAGATCAGCTACGAGCCCATCGAGATGCTGGATCAGCGTATCACCGGCCGTACCATTGCCGAGACCATTACCGATCCCGAGACCGGGGAGGTCGTGGCGGAAGCGAACGAGCTGATCACGCCTGTGAAGGCACCGAAGGTCATTGCCGCGCTCGAGAAGCTGGGCCGCGACTCCGTGAAGATCCGCACGGTCCTGTCCTGCAAGTCCAGGAAGGGTATCTGCGCAGCCTGCTACGGCGCGAACATGGCAACCGGCAGAGCGGTGCAGATGGGTGAGGCGGTCGGCATCATCGCCGCACAGTCCATCGGCGAGCCCGGCACGCAGCTGACCATGCGTACGTTCCACACCGGCGGCGTCGCTTCGGATCAGGATATCACACAGGGTCTTCCCCGTGTCGAGGAGCTGTTCGAGGCCAGAAAGCCGAAGGGCCAGGCCATCATCACCGAGTTCGGCGGTGTCGTGTCCATCGCGGATACGAAGAAGTCGAAGGAGGTCACCGTCACGGATACCGAGGACGGAAAGAGCAAGACCTACCTGATCCCTTACGGTTCGGAAGTCCTGGTCAAGGAAGGCGACGTCATCGAGGACGGCGCCCAGCTGACGAAGGGTTCCGTGAACCCGCATGACATCCTGAAGATCAAGGGCGTGCGCTCCGTGCAGGACTACATGCTGCAGGAAGTGCAGCGCGTGTACCGTCTGCAGGGCGTAGAGATCAACGACAAGCACATTGAGATCATCGTCCGCCAGATGATGATGAAAGTGAACATCGAGGATCCGGGTGACACCGACTGGCTGCCCGGCGCCAGCGTGAACGTGCTGGATTACAATGACGTGAACGCGCAGATGGAAGCGGAAGGAAAGGTCCCCGCAGACGGCAAGCAGGTCATCCTGGGTATCACGAAGGCCGCGCTGGCCACGAACTCCTTCCTGTCCGCCGCGTCCTTCCAGGAGACCACGAAGGTCCTTACCGAGGCTGCCATCAACGGCCGTGTGGACCCGCTGCTGGGCATGAAGGAGAACGTCATCATCGGTAAGCTGATCCCTGCCGGCACCGGCATGAAGATCTACCGTGATCCGAAGCTTGACTGCGACGCCATGGTGGAAGTCCAGCTGGCTCGCAAGAAAGCCGAAATGGAGCGGAAGCGTCAGGAGGAAGAGGCCGCCAGAAGAAGAGTGGCGGAGGAAAACCGCGCGAAGAAGGCCGCCATGGCCGCCGCCGAGGGCGAGGACGGCATGACGGATACCGAGTCCGCGCAGAGGAGTTTCCTGGAAGCTCTGACGGGAGCATCGGATGAGGCCTCTTATGAGCCGGAGACCGATGAGTTCACGGATAACTGGGAAGAAGAAGGCCCTGACAGCGAGGATCTGGACGTGATCGCGCAGGACGAAGAGCCCTCGGAGGAAGAGCTCCGCGAGATGAGCGAGGCTGAGGACGAGGTGTCTGCGGATGACGACATGGAGATCAATGACGGCCTGGGAGATGACCTGGGTATTGACGTCGGCGGCTCACTGGAAGACATTGACGACTGGTCAGGCGGCGCCGCCCGCTTTCTGAAAAAGCGGGCGGCAGAC
>CAYLPO010000326.1:0-2533 GCA_964385575.1 uncultured Lachnospiraceae bacterium
ATCAGTACACAATCTGTGTCGATCGTAATACCCTGGATGTACCCGCCGACGATGCCCTGCAGGGCCTCCAGCGTGCAGCACCCTTCCGGTACCGCACCGGGCTGTGTCGGATGGAAAGAGACGACCGCTCCCACGCGGTCCAGTTCCTCCATGACAGGATCCAGCCGCGGATCTCCGAGATAGATCCCGCAGAGGTTCGTCATCATTGAAAAGCCTTTCACCTGCAGTTTCTCCGCACAGAAGCGGATCTCCTCCACAGAGGCTTCGATCTCCGGCACAGGCAGGCTGGCAAAGATCCCGATCTTCTCCGGATATTTCCGCATGAGTTCTGCGCCGTACTCATTGCAGGCTCTGGCGGTCTCTATCGCCTCCGCGGCATCGCCCATGTGCAGATGCGGCGACGAAATGGAAAGACATGCGTACTCGACGGAAAGCTTTTCCATGTTCTCAAGCTGCATTTCCAGGGTCCACGCGGGGACCGGCATGCCGCCGTCCAGAACGCACAGATCTCTGCGGTCGAGCATCTCATAATAGGCCGGCGGCAGATAATGACAATGCATGTCGATGCGGGGCTTTAATTCCATATCACTCCTCCTGCTGCGGATTTTTACTCCGGGGCTTCTTCCGGCTGCGGTTCCGGTTCTTCACCCTGCGGTTCGGGTTCCGGTTCGGGCGCGGGCTCTTCCGCCGGCGCGGGCTCTTCTTCCGGAGCCGCCTCACCGTCCGGGGTTGCCTCACCCTCCTGTGCTGCTCCGTCTTCGGGGGCCGCCTCACCTTCTGCAGGCGTTTCCGCCGCCGCAGGCGTCTCCTGCGCAGCGGCTGTCTGCCCGGCGCCGCCGTCCGTCACCATCACCTAGCCGTGACCGGCCGCGTTCGGATCGAACGCATCCAGATATAATGTCCCCTGCTGGCCGTCCAGGCTCGGGATCATATCGGCCAGCTCACTCATCTTCTCTTCGATATAGACGCCGTCTCCCAGGAAGACTGTTACACCGTTCAGCGCATGCACAACATTGCCCTGCTCATCCAGGATATCCTGCAGCTGCAGGGTCAGACGCTCGTGGTCGTCGATCCGCATCATATCCGCACGGATCCCATAGACTTCCAACAGCTGGGACACGCGCAGGATGTCACCGAAGATACTGTCATCGTCGACCGGGAGCTGACGGTACAGCACGATCTGCGAAAAATCAAGCCCGGTAACCATGACTGCGTCGCGGTCACGCACCGTGGTGCTCTCGACGACGGTGCCGTCATTGTCAAAATACATATACGTGCCCAGATAATCCAGGCAGCCGATGATGCTCCGCTCGTATACGATCACGTGCACGGACGAAGGACCGGAAAAACTGATGTCATAAGAGGATACAAACGGAATCTCGACGTGGTCGCGAAAATGATCCTTAAACCACAGAATCAGGCTCATGCGGTCGGTCCGCTCCGTGAAGATCATGTGCTCGATCTCTTCGTCGGTATAGAATTCATTTCCTTCGATGACGATCTCATCGACACGGATAAAGTACACCGCCGCCGCAATGCTGGCTGCGATTGCCAGAACGATCAGCAGTGTCACCAGTCTTCGTGTGCGCTGCGGGCGTTCAGCGAGGCGCTTCCTCGTCTTTGCGTGTGCGCTCACCAAACGTTCGGCGCTTCTGGCACTGCCTGCCTGCCAGACCGAGCGGTCCTGCAGATCCAGGACATTATCAGGAAGAGGAGCCTTTTCAGGCTCCCTTCTCAAGTCTTTCTGCGGTTCTTTCTTTCGGGTTTTGCCGCGGCGGCCCAAGCCGGGTTTTCTGCTCATGTCCGACCGCCTTTCTATCTTCTGCCGTTACGGCGGCTGCTTCCGTTTCTGGACGTGCGCGCACGATTCCTGCGCGTGTTCAACGACCGGCGGGCATGCTGCCTGCGAGAAGCGGACCGTTCCTCTCGGCGAGGTTCCTCTTCGGCCTGATTCATGCCGTAATCATACATACCGGAGCGATGCGCCTGTGTCAGCTGCAGACGTTCTTCCGCCGTAAGACGCCGTCCGCGCACGGCCGTGGGCGGAACCGTTCCGCCGGCATACGGATCATTCACCGTGTATCCGGGATTCTGCGGCATACTTCGTCCTGCGCTTCCCGGACGGGTTTGTGTGCCGCGCGGCTGTGAGGACCGCGATCTGGCCGCCCGCTCTCTGGAAGCTCTGTTCTGTTCCGCCTGCCGCTGCCGTCTCCGGCGCGCGATCGTGACGCGGTTCGCCGCGCCGCCGATCAGAGCTGTCAAGAACTCCGGCCGGCCGCTGGATTCCAGATAGATGCGCTCGCCGCTCTTTTCATCGACCACGATCCGGTTCGACACACTGAGCGCGATCCCCATCTCCAACAGGAGGAAGATGACGGCTGTACCTCCGTAACTGAAAAACGGCAGGGTCACGCCGGTATTCGGCATGGAATTCGTCACGACGGCAATGTTCAAAATCACCTGCAGTGAGATATGCGTCATCACGCCGGTGACCAGCATAGATCCGAACATGTCGGGCGCGTTTCTGGCGATC
>CAYLPO010000327.1:0-2009 GCA_964385575.1 uncultured Lachnospiraceae bacterium
CCCACGTTAGGAATTGGTGTCGCCGGAATGGACGCCTGTGCGCTCCACCAGCTCCATGATGCCCGGCAGCAGCACGTCCTGCCCGTCGCAGATGGCGTCCACCTCCACTTCCCGGCCTACGATGTATTTGTCCACCAGCACCGGCCGGTCTGCATCCACTTCCACTGCGTTCTTCAGATAGTGGGTCAGCATGGTCTCATTGGCCACGATCTCCATGGCACGGCCTCCCAGCACGAAACTGGGCCGCACCAGCACGGGGTAGCCAATCTGTTCCGCCGCGGAGAAGCCGTCGGGGATGTTGGTCACCGCCTCCCCGTTCGGGTGTGGCGTCCCGGTCCTCCGCCCGGAAGATGGCCTCGGGGCCGGTGCCGATGATGGGCACCCCCAGATCCTGCAGGGGCTGGGCCAGGTTCACCGCCGTCTGTCCCCCTAGGGTGGCGATGACACCGGCGGGCTTCTCCAGATCCACGATATTGAGGATATCCTCCGGCGTCAGAGGCTCGAAGTACAGCTTGTCGGCCGTGGTATAGTCCGTGGACACTGTCTCGGGGTTATTGTTGATGACGATGGCCTCGTAGTTCATCTCGCGTATGGTCTTTACCGCGTGGACGGTGGAGTAGTCGAATTCCACGCCCTGTCCGATGCGGATGGGGCCGGAGCCCAGGACGATGATCTTCTTCCGGTGGGATACCACCGACTCGTTTTCCTCCTCATAGGTGGAGTAGAAATAAGGCACGTAGCTGTCAAACTCGCTGGCGCAGGTGTCGATCATCTTGTACACCGGACGCAGGTCCAGGGAGCGGCGCAGATCCCGGATCTCCCCCTCGGAGCACCGGGAAAGCTCCGCGATGTAGGAGTCGGAAAAGCCCATACGTTTGGCTTCCAGCAGCAGGGGCCGGGTCAGGGCGGCCTTCACATCCCCCTTCGCCTCTTCCACCGCTTCCTCCAGCTTCTTCTCAAACTCCACGATCTTCCGGATCTTGTCCAGGAAGAACATGTCGATGCCGGTGCGGGAGTAGATCACCTGGGGATCGGCTCCCAGCCACAGAAGCTCGGAGATGGCGTAGATGCGGTCGTCGGTGCCGTCTTCGATATATTGCAGCAGCTTCTCCACCGCCTCCTTCCGGTTCTCCGGCTCCGGCTGATCCGACAGGCTCGCCACATCGAACTTTTCCAGATGGATGTGGTTCTTCCCGTCCTCCAGGGACCGGATGGCCTTCAGCAGGCTCTCCTCCATGGTGAGTCCGATGCTCATGGTCTCCCCGGTGGCTTTCATCTGGGTGGAGAGCACATTGGAGGCCAGGGTGAATTTATCGAAAGGGAACCGGGGCATCTTCGTCACCACATAGTCCAGGGCCGGCTCGAAACAGGCCGGCATGTTGGCCAGCCGGATCTCATGCAGATCCATACCCACGGCGATCTTGGCGGAGACCCGGGCGATGGGATATCCGCTGGCCTTGGAGGCCAGCGCCGAGGACCGGGACACGCGGGGATTCACTTCGATGACATAGTAATCGAAGGACTCGGGGTCCAGGGCAAACTGGACGTTGCATCCTCCCTTTACCTGCAGAGCCCGGATGATGCGCAGGGCGCTGTCCCGGAGCATGTGGTATTCCCGGTTTGTCAGGGTCTGGCTGGGTGCCACCACCACGGAGTCTCCCGTGTGGATCCCCACCGGGTCCAGGTTTTCCATATTACAGACGGTGATGGCGGTGTCGTTGGCGTCCCGCATCACTTCGTATTCGATCTCCTTGTAGCCCTTGATGCTCTTTTCCACCAGCACCTGATGCACGGGAGACAGGGCCAGAGCGTGCTTCATCATCTCCCGCATCTCCTCTTCCCCGCCGGCAAATCCGCCGCCGGTGCCGCCCACTTGAGATCCTCGAGCAGGTCGACGGACCGATCCATGGATTCTGCTCTGGAATTGGTACGGGCGGCACGATCACAGGAATCGGAGAGATCCTCAAGGAGAAGAATCCCGACATCACGATCTGGGCGGTAGAGCCTGA
>CAYLPO010000327.1:2019-2524 GCA_964385575.1 uncultured Lachnospiraceae bacterium
GCCGCCGGTGCCGCCCAGAGTAAAGGCCGGGCGAAGGATCACGGGGTAGCCGATGTCCAGGGCCGCCTGCACGCCTTCCTCCACGCTGGTGGTGATGCGGGAGGGCACCACCGGCTCTCCCAGCTCTTCACACAGTTCCTTGAATTCCTCCCGGTCCTCTGCCCGGCGGATACTGGCAGCGTCGGTGCCCAGCAGCTCGATCTCGCACTCCTGCAGCACGCCCTTGTCGTGCAGCTGCATGGCGAGGTTCAGGCCCGTCTGCCCGCCGAGGCCGGGGATGATGGCATCGGGGCGCTCGAACCGGCAGATGCGGGCAAGGTACTCCAGCGTCAGAGGCTCCATATACACTTTATCCGCGATGGCGTGGTCGGTCATGATGGTGGCGGGGTTGGAGTTTGCAAGGATCACCTCATAGCCCTCCTCTTTCAGGGCAAGGTATGCCTGGGTGCCGGCATAGTCGAATTCCGCCGCCTGCCCGATGACGATGGGGCCGGATCCGATGACC
>CAYLPO010000328.1:0-2521 GCA_964385575.1 uncultured Lachnospiraceae bacterium
GATCCGCGATGATGTCTTCGGGAGCACCCTGCGCCACGCCGACCACGTGCTCGGCAGCCCAGGTCAGCTCGCCGGCCTGCTCTTTGAACTTCTCTGCCGGAGCCTTACACACCGGGCAGAACTCGGGAGCGGCATCGCCCTCGTAAACGTAACCACAGACAGTGCAGATAAACTTCTTCATACGTAGATCTCCTTTTTTGATAATATTTCCGGCCGGGGCCGGTTTTGGATGTTCCTATGAGTCAATGTCCCTCCGCGCTGTCGGCGGCTGCCGCGGCGCAGGCGGGGCACTTCCCGTAAAAATAAATGTCGTAATCCGTGATCTCCCCTGCGAAGCCGTCCTCGGCGAGGTCCGCGGCCGCCTGTTCGATGGGAGACGCGAAATCCCGCACCCGAGAGCAGACGTTACACACAAAATGTGCGTGCGGCTTCGTGATTGCGTCGAAATGATCCGTCCCGTTCGTGTCGGACAGTCTTCGCGCCTCGCCCAGATCCACGAGCAGGGACAGGTTCCGATAGACGGTCCCGAGGCTGATCTTCGGGAACTCCTCCTTCACGGTCTGGTAGATGTCGCTCGCCGTCGGGTGTGTGTTCGTGGCCGCGAGGCAGGATTTGATGTATTCCCGCTGGCGGCTGTACTTTAGCGTTCTCATGAAAATGCCCTCATGGGTTGATTAATGGATAAAAATAAGAATTATTACTGATTACGTTCATCATAAACGGATGCTCATTTTCTGTCAAGGCCGTGAGCCACAAAATAAGCGGCTCTTTTTGTTGGCTGATCGGCTGCCGGGGCCCTGACAACCCTTCCTCCGCGGTTGCGAATACCCGCCGCAGATGCTATGATACGTGAGGTTTCGGAGGATTAAGACCATGATGACATTAGATGATTTCAAGGACGCCCGCCGCACGCTGGACGGCGTCCTGCACGACACGCATCTGATCTACAGCCCGCATTTTTCGGCCATGCATGACTGCGCAGTCTACCTGAAGCCGGAGAACATGCAGGTGACGGGCGCGTATAAGATCCGCGGCGCTTATTACAAGTGCAGTAAGCTCACGGAAGAAGAGCGCGAGCGCGGACTCGTGACGGCTTCAGCCGGAAATCACGCGCAGGGCGTGGCCTACGCGGCGCGGAAGGCCGGCGTGCCGGCGACCATCGTGATGCCGACCACGACTCCGCTCGTGAAAGTGAATAACACGAAGGATCTCGGCGCGAACGTCATGCTGACCGGCAGGGATTTCGACGAGGCGGCGCAGATCGCGGCGCAGCTGTCGGAGGAGAAAGGCCTGACCTATGTGCATCCGTTCAATGACCTTACGGTCGCGACCGGACAGGGAACCATTGCCTATGAGATCTTCCAGGACCTTCCGGATGTGGACATGATCCTGGTCCCGATCGGGGGCGGAGGACTCGCGGCCGGCGTCTCGACGCTGGCGAAGCTGCTGAACCCCGGCGTGAAGGTTATCGGTGTGGAGCCCGTAGGCGCAGCATCCATGAAGGCGAGCGTCGAGGCGGGGCGCGTCGTGACATTGCCCACATCGCAGACCATCGCCGACGGCGTCGCGGTAAAGACTCCCGGCGAAAAGGTCTTTCCCTATGTGCAGGCGAACGTGGATGAGATCGTCACGATCAGCGACGATGAGCTCGTGGACGCGTTCCTCGACATGATGGAAAAGCATAAGATGATCGTGGAAAATGCCGGCCTGCTCACGGTCGCCGCCCTGGCGCACCTGGATGTGAAGGGAAAGAACGTCGTGACGCTGCTCTCCGGCGGGAACATGGACGTGATCACGGTCTCGTCGCTGGTGCAGCACGGCCTGATCAACCGCGGACGCATCTTCACGTTCTCGGTCCAACTGCCCGACCGGCCCGGCGAGCTGCTGAAGGTCGCGGACCTGGTCGCCCGCGCGAACGGAAACGTCATCCGGCTGGAGCATAACCAGTTCGTAAATATCAACCGGCAGGCCGGCGTGGAACTGAAAGTCACGCTCGAAGCCTTCGGAAAAGAGCATAAGCAGGAGATCCTGGCTGCGCTCGCGGAAGCGGGGTATGATGCGGTCGAGGTCTCGACATCAAATGTGTATTAAAGGAGAGATGACATGATCAGCAAGTACAATCAGCTCTGCCCCGTCACCTTTGGCGCGGGCGCCGTCGCCCAGACCGGTCAGATCGCGAAGGAGCAGGGGATCACGAAGGCCCTCGTCATGGCCGACCCGAAGGTCGTGGAGCTTGGACTCACGAAGAAGCTCGAGGCCTCGCTCGATGAGGCCGGCATCCCTTACGTGATCTTTGACGGCATTGAGACGGACGCCCCCGACTATACCGTGCTGGCCGCGGGAAAGATGGGCGAAGAATTCGGTGCCGACGGCATCATCGGCATCGGCGGCGGCAGCACGCTGGACTCGGCGAAGGCGACCTCCGTGCTGAACGGCAGCGACATCGGTCGAGAGGAACTCATGGCGCTCATGCCGCAGTTCCGCCCGCAGGTGAAGAACATCATGATCCCGACGACCGCGG
>CAYLPO010000329.1:0-2521 GCA_964385575.1 uncultured Lachnospiraceae bacterium
TCATGACGTACTCGACATACTCACGCTCGCCGATACGCTCGTAATCGACAGCCTTGATGGCCTCGAGGGCAGCATCAAAGTCGGCGTCGTCGGACGCCAGGCAGACTGCGTAGCGGGTCGAAGAGACGAACGTCTTCTCGTGACGGAACAGCACGGTCTCGCCGCCGAGCTTGTGGCCGCCGACCTCGATGGTCTTCATGGGCGGCGCGGTGGCCTCGGACAGCAGCGCGATGGCTTCGTCAGACATATAAGGGCAGTTCTCGATCGGGACCGCGCCCTGCGCGACCTTCATGCAGAATGCCATACACGTGGGAGAACCGCACTCTTTGCAGTTCTTCTTCGGGGATAATTTAAAGATATCAAGTCCTTTTACTGCCATTTTACTTCACCTCCGTAAGCGCATCGATCATCTCGGCGATCGTCTTCACGGACTCGGGATGTCTAAGAATGACAGCGTCCGAACCGCAGGCCAGGCAGGCCGCTGCCGTGGTGATCTCCATCTCGATGCCGCGCTGCTCCGCGTCACCCCATTCGGGCTCTTCTTCCTGAGGGAGCGTGGACTCCTTCACGGCCCAGGTCTCGGTGGAGACCGGCGTGACGATGGGCATCTGCAGCTGGGCGTCGCTTGCCTGAAGGGCCGCGTTCTTGATGCGGTCCAGCGTGGAAGCCACGTACTCGAAGCCGTAACCGGCTGCGGCGGAACCGGCCTGGATCGCGATGGAACCGGCCTGCACGCCGAGCTGGAGCATGATGGTGTTCAGCTGCTTGGCAAGGTTGATGTCGACTGCGGACTCCGCGCCGACCTTCTGGTTATAAGCCAGACCGGCGGAAGCGCCGATGGCTTTGTAGTTTTCCTCACGCGCGGAGAGAACCAGGATGTTCTTTCCGGAGAGGGCCTCACTGATCTTCGAGAACAGCTCGGCGTCTTTGTCGATGTTCTTGCAGCCCATGATGGCCAGAGGCATCTCAATGCTGTCGGCGACTTCCTTCGCGAGCGAGACGCAGTCCTCGACGGACGTGTTCGCACCGTTCGGGTCAGCGCTGGCCAGGTGCAGGACGATGAACGACGCACCGGGCATCTCCTGAGCCTTCTTCGCCATCTCGGCGATGGTGCTGCAGCCTTCATAGAAAGCTTTCAGACCGGGCTGGGTGTACTCCTCGAAAGCGAGATCGCTGATCTCGACGCCGATGGCCGCCTTGTTCTCCGACGGTGCGTCGAACTCGTAGAACGGGAGAATGTTATTGCCGCCGAGCTTGACGGCCTTATCACCCGTTCCGATCTCCAGAGTGTTGATCCTGGCGTTATAGCCTTGGACTTTGGGTTCGAATGGCATATCCTTTTCCTCCGAATTAAAATATTCCTGCATGTGGTTATGAAGTATTAGTTAAAGTCAGATGTTTCTGTCCTTTAAGATCTTCCATAATGCCTGTTTAAAAGGCGACGTGTCCGGTATCTGCGAGCTGGGTTCGCCGTTGCAGTCGGCCTCATAGATCCCTTCGTCATGAGGCAGGACGCCTGCGAGCGTCAGACCCTGCTTTTCGATCTCCTCGAGAACGCCGGGGTTCAGTTCTTCTCCCGGGGAGCGGTTCACGATCAGCTCCATACGGCCGGGCTTCAGGTTCAGCTCCTGAACCATCGCGGCGATCCGCCCGACGGTCATGATGCCTCTGCGCGAGCAGTCGGAGACCAAAAAGAGCGTGTCGACCGGCGGCAGGATACCGCGGGCAATGTGCTCCATGCCGGCCTCATTGTCAATGACCGTGTAGCGATAGTTTTTATAATACTTCTGCAGCTGGGACTGCAGCAGGCCGTTCACGAAGCAGTAGCATCCGGAACCCTGCGTGCGGCCCATGATCAGCATGTCGTAGTCGTCCTCCTCGGCGAGGGCGTCATTGAACCGGAAATCCGCATACTCGGCTTTCGTCATGCCGGACGGGATGGCCTCGCCTGCCTTCTCGGCGTGCGCCATCTCCTCACGGATCTCGCCCAGCGTGACGGGCGCTTCCACGCCCAGCACTTCGTTCAGGTTCGAGTTCGCGTCCGCGTCGACCACGAGGATCGGGGTCTTATGGTTCTTTACCAGATAGTCCACGATCACGCCGCAGACCGTCGTTTTTCCTACGCCGCCCTTTCCGGCGACGGCAATGGTGTGAGTCATTTCTTCAGTTCCTCCAGCGCCTGGGACAGCAGGGCGTTTCCTTTTTCAAATTCCGCAACGGCATCCGCGATCTTCGCGTAGACATCCGGCCGGTCTTCTTTTAACTGTTCCGCCAGATCTTTTGTCTCCTGCACATGGGAGGCGTTGTGCCCGACCATGTAGTTCAGGATGGCCAGGAGCTGCTCGCGCGGCGTGCCGGCATGCTCGTGCACGTGCTCATGCGAATGCGTGTGTGCATCACCGTCTTCGTGCAGGTGCTCGTGTGTGTGCTCATGGCCTTCGCCATGTTCGTGTACATGAGTATGGCAGTGCTCATGCTCGTGTGTATGGACATGGCCGTCTTCATGGACATGCTCGTGCTC